>JAUWWP010000115.1 GCA_030616835.1 Deltaproteobacteria bacterium
AGAAGCTCGCAGGGCAGAACCTCGCCGTTGTTAGTCAGTACTACCTCAGTCTTCCCCGCCTTGCAGGGGATGATCATCCCTTGCTCCTTAACTGTCCGGGCCACAATCTTTAAGGTTAGCTCATCAATAACATGCTTTACCGAAGAAAAAGGATACCTATCCCTATCCTCTTTCGCCTGGAGCCGGGCAATCCGCTCCGCCACTCTCTGAAAAAGATTGATATCAACCTCCTTCTCCTGCTCATCCTTTACCTCGCCCCGGATCAGACTGAAATAAAAACGAACCCCCAACTGTTCTTTAACGAACTGGAATAGCCTTTCCACCTGGGCCTGATTGGAGTTAAAACATACGGCGCAGACCGAGACCGTAAAGTTTTCATATTTATCCTGCAAGCCCTTGAGTAACTCAATCGTGCTAATCGCCTTAGCAAAGGTCCCCTTCACTCCTCTAAGAGCATCGTGCTCCTGGTCCAGAGCATCAAGAGAGACACCGATATCGACGAAGAGCCCCGGGCAACTGTTTACTATCTCCTCCACCTGACTGGCAATTCTCTCAGGTAGCAGGCCATTGGTTATTATCTTAAGATTTTGCAGCCCATTATTTGCATAACTCAGACGAGCTATTTCCGCTAAATCATCCCTCAGGCTCGGCTCCCCTCCTCCCAAGGTCAGGTATTTGATATGACCGAATCTCCGGAAGATTTCTCGGATCTCTTCCAACCGAAGATCCTCCTCCCCTTCTCCCAGGATTGCCCAGTTATAGCAGTGCTTACAGCGAGCATTACATCTGGAGGTAACCCAGAAGATCACATAGGGGGGAAGCCGGTTAAACATAAATTTTAAGGAACTCAAATAGCCCATTGCTGATTCCCAATAAATCGGGGCGGAGGATTCTTCTTGACGACTTGAGCCGTCAAGATTATACTATAAAGCCGGAACATAAACTTGTTTTTTCCCTTGCTTTTTCGTAATCTTACCATATTTCTGAGTACTTGAACAAGTTAGGGAGATAAAAAATCGGGATTGGAGGGGAATCCAATTGAAGGAGCAGATTGACGAGAGGGTGCTACCGAAATTAACCAATGGCATCTATGTGCTCACTACCAGGAAAGGAGAAGAAATTAATGGAATGATCGCTACCTGGGTATCTCAGGTATCCTTTCACCCTCCCCTAATAATTATCTGCGTTAAGGAAGAGCGTTACTCCCATCATATGATCAAAGATTCCGACCTCTTTGCGCTCAATATCTTACGAGAGGATCAGAAGGATTTAGTGCCGGTTTTTAAATCCCGGGTTAATCGGAAGGCAGATAAATTCAAAAATGTCCCCTATTTAATTAAGGATACCGGGGCACCTATTATTAAAGAGGCCCTGGCCTTTCTTGAGTGTAAGGTGATTTCGTCCCTCGATCCCGGGGATCACACGATATTTCTGGGGGAGGTTATTCGGGCGGAGATTCTCCAGGATGGCCGACCTCTCACCATCCACCATCTTGACAAGCATTATCAG
Source organism: Deltaproteobacteria bacterium (assembly GCA_030616835.1). Lineage (GTDB taxonomy): Bacteria > Desulfobacterota. The sequence continues at coordinate 1,510 of JAUWWP010000115.1, forward strand.
GGATAATTAAATGAAATATATTTTTGGGCCAGTTCCTTCCCGGAGGCTGGGCAGTTCTCTGGGAATTGATCTAATCCCTTTTAAGACCTGTAGCTTTAACTGTATCTATTGTCAACTGGGCAGGACCACCACCAGGACCATCAGCCGGAAGGAATATACTCCGGTCAAAGCTATCCTCTCTGAGTTAAAAGAAGCTTTAAGAAGAAAAAGACCGATCGATAATCTTACCCTCTCCGGTTCCGGCGAGCCCACGCTTAATTCCCGGCTCGGTAAGATAATCCGGGAAATAAGAAAGCTTACCACCTTACCCCTGGCAGTCCTGACCAATGGCTCCCTGCTATTTCAGGAAAAAGTGCGGGAGGAACTAAAAGGAGCTGATTTAGTAATACCCTCACTGGACAGTGCGGTTCAGTCAACATTTGAGCAGATAAATCGTCCTTTTAAGGGCCTGCACATTGATCAGATAATCGATGGTATCAGAGTTTTCAGCCAGGATTTCAAAGGAAATATTTACCTGGAAATTATGATGATTAAAGGCATAAATGATGCCCAAGCAGAGGTGAAGAGGCTCGCTGAGGCCTTGTCAGGGATAAATCCTGCTAAAGTGCAGCTAAATACAGTAGTGCGCCCACCTGTGGAAAGCTCTGCCCGACCTTTAACCATAACCGAGATGAAAGCCATAAAAGAGATGCTCGGGAACCGCGCTGAAATAATAAGTGAATACGATCGAACAGAGTTCAGTGGATATGAGATTGAGGCAGAAAGTGAGATAATAAAGCTCGTGCTGCGGAGGCCGGCTACCCTGACCGATCTCTCAAATTCCCTGGGAATTCACCCCGCTGAGGCAGTTAAATATATTGAGACACTTACCCAAAAAGGTCTGATTGGATATAAGGAATATGGTAAGGAAAAATTCTACCGGGCGTACCCCCGGAAGGTGAAATGCCTGTCCTGAGGCCCGCCTGCGGCGGGCTCGAAGGGATTGAGATATTCAATATGAAATATGAAAGCAGAGAAGTAACATGTTCGAACATATAAGTAAAGAATTAAAAGATCATGCCCCCTTTACTATATTTGGAGCCATTACCGGGATAATCATTATGATAGTTTTTCACAATATTACCTCCGAGGCTTCATATAATATTTTCTATATATTACATCCGGCCCATGTCATTTTAAGCGCACTTACTACCGCATCCATGTATGAACTTCATATCAGAGGTAAAGGTAAACTCTGGATGTTACTCTTGATTGGTTATTTAGGTTCAATTGGTATAGCTACTATAAGTGATTCAGTAATCCCCTTTTTAGGAGAAATTTTACTTCGCCTGCCCAACCGAGAAATTCATTTAGGCTTTATTGAAAAATGGTGGTTAGTAAACCCTTTGGCGATTATAGGTATTGTCATTGCATATTTTCGACCCGCAACTAAATTTCCCCATTCTGGACATGTCTTATTAAGCACGTGGGCATCGCTATTTCATATTATCATGGCATCAGGCCAAAGTATAAATTGGATTTCTTATATTGTTATAGCTTTCTTTTTATTCCTTGCTGTCTGGATTCCCTGCTGTGTAAGTGATATAATCTTCCCTCTTTTATTTGTAAAAGAGAGATAAAAAAGATCTTCAATCCAGTAGATGAGATACTGGTTTTGCCTAAAAGGAGAAAGAAATGAGTAATTCCCCGCTTAAATTTTTCCTTCAGATCCTGGCCTTTGTCTGCCGGATCTGCCCCTTCTGCATTTACCGGAGAGCTAATCCGGGGACGAGCTTTTCCAGGATCCTGACCCGGGTTGAAAGATACTGCCCATTCTGTCGGGCACACAATAAGTCATATCCGGCCAAATAGAATAGGATAAGGCAAGCTGGGAAGGATTAAAAACCGCATCTTGATTTGTGTAATTCACAATTCAAGGTGACCCCATTCCCCTCCAAATGACGATGTTCAAGGTAAAGTCAAAGGTATGGGTTGAGCTTGATGAAGGGCAGGTAATGGGGGAGGGGAAGTATAGAATTCTGGAGGAAGTGAATCGTTGGGGTTCAATCAATAAGGCGGCCAAAAATCTCGGCATCTCTTACCGGAAGGCATGGAGCTGGATAAACTCTATGGAGAGTAGATTGAATCTCAAGCTTGTGGATAGACAAAAAGGGGGGAGAAACGGGGGGAAAGCAGTATTGACAAAAGAGGCAGAAGAGCTTATGGGAAGGTATAAAGAATTAGTAATGGGGTTCAACGAACTCATTGATAAGAGATTTAGAAAAGTCTTTAAATGAGATTAAATAAAGGTGTTTTTTTAAATATCGTTATGCAGATATTGCATAATAATAGATATTTGGTAAAATGGGATAAATGTTTTTATATCAGCATCAAGGCACACCCACATCAAAATTTAGAGGTGCTTGCCGGCTATCACTTTTTCCACCTGGCGGAGGCAAAAGACGCCTGGTATGGTCCTGATCCAAAATACCGCCGGGATAAAACCGGAAGCTCTGGTAAGGAGCTCGGAGAAGAACTCGATCTACTCCTAAGTTATTCTCTGGGTAGGAATTTAAAAGTAGAATCTGGTTATTCTCATTTCTTCCCGGATAACTTCTTAAAAAAGACCGGAGAACATGAGGACGTAAACTGGTTCTACTTTCAATCATCCTCCGGATTTTGATAGAGATCGAAAATGAGAAGAATACTGGGAATTTTATTGTTGGCAGTTTTGATCAGCGCACTTGTGGTAGTCCTCCTTTTGAGCAAGGGGGAAATTGAGAGCAAGCCCATAGGCATGGCCGTGGAGTTTACCGCTCATTCTGCCTGTGGTCATATTGCAAAGAATAAGGGCTGGTTCAAAGAGGAAGGAATAATCTTAAACACCTATGATAGTTATGTGACGGGTATGGTCCTTGCGGCTGCCCTTGCCCGAGGGGGTATTGAGGTTGCCTACATTTGCCTGATACCGGCAATCAATGCCTATGCCAATGCAGGGATTCCTATTAAAGTTGTAGCAGGGATTCATAAGTATGGTTATGGTCTTGTTGTCAACCCCGACAAGATCAAAACCATCAAAGACCTGGAAAACCTCGACATCCGCATTGGGTGCACCCGGGAGGGAAGCCCAACCGATGCGCTTCTCCATAAAATGATTGATAAATATCATCTTGATCAAGATAAAATATTAAAAAAAACCAGCAGGATGAATCCACCTAAACAGCTTCTTGCCCTAAAAATGGGGCAATTGGATGCAGGTTTTATTTGTGAACAGTACCCTACCATGGCCGAAGAATTAGGGTTCAAGGTGCTCCTGTCGGCCCAGGATCTCTGGCCGGAGATGCAGGGAAGCGTCTTGGTGGTGAAGGAAGATCTCATAAGAGACCATCCTGAGACGGTAAAAGAATTAGTAAAAGTAACGAGTCGAGCAACTCAATGGATTATTGATCATCCTGAAGATGCCGCGCAAATTGTTGCTTCCGAGCTAAATGTCGTCGGGGAAAGGGTCTTTCCCATTGAAGTGGCAAAGTACGCGGCGAGATTAGAAATCACCCCTAAGGCCATGTTAAATTCTCTGACCACCAGACTGGATTGTAGCAATGATATTAACCCGGAACAGATTCAAGCAACGATAGATTATATGGTAAAATTAGGGTATATAAAGAAGGGTTTTAAGGCTGAGGATATCCTGGATTTGAGGTTTCTTAAAGATTGAATAGGCTGAACAGGTTAAAACCAGAATGGGGTATGTTGCCCATAGCGGTGTTTTTGGGGGGTTGGGAGATAGTAGCCCGATTAGGGTTCATTCCGGGCCAATTCTTCTTCCCTCCCTTTTCCACCGTGATCCAAGAATTATATCGTTTAACGGCCAATGGGGTGTTGGTAGATAGCTTCTTTAGCAGCCTTATCCGGGTGCTGATCGGTTTCTCTACCGGCTCCATAGCTGGTATAACCGTGGGAATCATTATGGGTTGGAAGGAATTTATGAATAAGGCACTACACCCCATAATTAGCCTGTTATATCCGATTCCAGCCCTGGGCTGGTTGCCCATATTGATGCTCTGGATAGGAATAGGTGAAATGTTACCGATCACAATAATATTTATTTGCTCGTTTTTCCCGTTACTTTATAACACGATTACCGGCATCAAAACGGTAGACAGGAATTATATCAGGGTTGCGCAAACCCTTGGTGCATCCGAAAGGAAGATCTTAACTACGGTGGTTATGCCCCTGGCCCTGCCTAATATTTTTACTGGTTTGCGGCTGGAGGCCGGAATGGCCTGGCGGGTAATAATAGCTGCTGAGATGGTGGCTATTCCCACAGGAATAGGGGCTTTGCTTATGAAGGCTGAAAGTTTGCTGCGGATAGATATCATAATAGTATGCTTGATGGTTTTGTCAGTAATGTGTCTTTCGTTTGAAAGGTTTTTCCTCTATCTGGAGCGAAGGCTTACCCTTAAGTGGAGATGATATGCCGGCTATTGAATTAAAGGACATTAATAATTTCATCTGCCGCAACATAAAGCTAAAAGTAGAGGATAAAGAGCTCCTGGTGCTCCTCGGACCAACTGGTGCCGGGAAGACCACCATGCTCAACATCATTGCCGGATTGATTGAATATGAGGGATCGGTGTTCTTCGATGGGGTGTCTATGGATAAACTTCTGACAAGCCAAAGGGGAGTTGGGTATTTGTTTCAGGATTTGTTTCTATTCCCCCACCTTGATGTGATCTCAAATATAACCTACGGTTTGAATATACAAAAAAAATCCCGGCTGGAGATGCAGGCTAAGCTGAGCGATTTATTGAGGTTGATGAGAATAGAACACCTTTCTCATCGCTACCCCAGGGATTTAAGCGGTGGGGAAAAACAAAGGGTTGCTTTAGCCCGTGCCTTAGCTCCATCTCCCAAGGTCTTGTTACTGGATGAACCTTTAAGGAGTTTAGATTTCAGGACATCCAGGTATTTGAGGGTAGAATTTCGCCGTCTCCAGAGAGAAATAGGGATTACCACCATGTATGTGACCCATGACTTAATCGAGGCTGAGGAAATGGCGGACAGGATCGCAGTTATTTATGACGGCCGGTTGGAGCAGGTTGGGACACCCTGGGAGACATTTTTTAATCCAGGTAATGAAAAGGTCTCTGGCTTTATCGGGGAGCCCAATATCCTAAATTGTGAATATTGTAAGCCTCTGGGGCAGGGATTGATGGAAGTAGGTTGTGGAGGTATCCCCATATTGGTGCCCCACAGTGAAGATGTGATAAGAAAAATCGCTATATCTCCACGGGACATCTATGTATCCACGAACGAACTACCCGGACATGAGGTAAACAGATTTAAGGGGATCATCACCGAGGTCATTCCGTGCACTTACATGGTACGGCTTAAGATCAAAGTAGGCAAAAATATCCTGCTTGCCGAGCTCGATAATGAGATAGGGGAAAATCTTGATCTGAGAATCGGTAGGTGGGTCTTCTTAATATTGAAACTGAAGTGGATAAGGGTTTGCTAAAAAGAAAATGGAGGATGGCAATGTATGAGGAGATAAAAGAGAGGTTTATCAAGATTGTTGAGGAAAGAAATCTGGGAGCCGAGGAGGTACAAATCCAGGCCAAGCCGCTTACTCCTGAGGAGGCAATCGGAAATCCAGAAGAGAGCGATTATCCGATCTTAAAGGGGAAGGAACGCTTGATGCAGGCAACCTTTAAGGGTGCCTCAGGACAGGCCTTTACTGATATGTATGGTAATTATCAAGGAAGGCTCTCTGATATCATAAAGATGGATCTGAAGAATAATTACCGGAGAGCAATATTTATCTCCACGCTCAATGCAGTGCTGAGATATCTGGGTCTGGCCGAAGGAACAGTGCATTGCAAGGACAAGGATCCCCCGCGGTGCAGTCAGGAACTCTTACCTTATATCAGGAAAAAGTATAATCCCACCCGGATAGCCCTGGTTGGCTTCCAGCCCCGAATGGCGGAG
>JAUWWP010000369.1 GCA_030616835.1 Deltaproteobacteria bacterium
TATCCAATCTATAATCTACAATCTTGGTTCTGACCACCGACACCGAATTGTTATATTTTACGATTAACCCAGCATTTCCCCTATTTAGTCATTTGGATTTAGGATTTCATTTGTAATTTGGATTTTGTAATTGGGATTTTATATAGATACAGTGATGTAAAGATTGAATATGAAGAATAAGCCAATATTCCCCCTCTCCCGTGCTATTCCCCGCTATTCCCTACTATTCCTTGCTATTCCTTGTATTCATTGTCCCTGGCAATTCTCTGTTGTAAAATCCTACAGAGTAGAATAAGATAAAGCAAGCTGGGAATATCCGGATTTGAGAGCGGAATTTAGATAAAAACAATGCAACAAGTAACCAACGTCCCCTACTTCCTCGTCCCCTACTTCCTGTTGAGACGGTAAAACGGGTTGACCTGCCCTCATTATGATGCAATAATAGAATCATAATGAGTCATATATTGAATCGAAGAGGTGTGCAATGAAGCAAATTACATTGAGGGGTTTGTCCCCTAAATTGGGAAAAATCATCAAGGAAGAGGCAGAAAAAAGGCATCTGAGCCTTAATAGGTCTATTCTTGCCCTTCTTGAGGAAAAGGTGGCTTGCAAGGAGCCGGCGGCAGAAAAGGCGGTTTATCATGACCTTGATGCACTCTGTGGGGTATGGTCTAAAAGGGAAGGCAATGAATTTGAAAGGTTTTTATCAAAACAGCGCCGTATTGATAAGGAGATGTGGAAATGAGGAAGGTGTTGCTTGATACCTCAGCGTATTCAGCCTTTCTGAGAGGCAGCGAAGCAATAAAGGTAGCCTTGCAGAGTGCGGATGAAATATACCTGTGCCCAGTTATTATTGGTGAATTGCTGAGTGGTTTTATAAGGGGAAGGGCTCCGTCTAAAAATCGCAAGGAACTTCAAACATTTCTGTCCTCTCCCAGGATCAGGATTACAAATATAGATACTGAAACTTCTGAAAGGTATGCGATTATTCTGAATTACCTGTGGGAGGAAGGAAGTCCTGTCCCCACAAACGACATATGGATTGCCGCTTCAGCCATGCAGTATGGGTTGATAGTGATAACCTCCGATGCCCACTATAAAAAAATTTCACAAGTCATTACCGAATATTATAATTCAAATAGTTAGCAGGGAATATTGAAGAAAAGGGGTCAGCCCTTGACAGGGCAGGGGGTCAGAGCTTTAGTTTTTAGTTAACAAATAAGCAAATTGGGTCGCATTTTGAATTGAAGATAAAACGGGCGCTGTTCATATCAAACAAGGAATAGCAGGGAGTAGCAGGGAATATCATGGAATAGCAGGGAATAATCCGCTTGAGGCGGACTACGAAGGACTGGTCCTACTTCGTCCCGCGTGAACGCGGGACTTCGTAGGACAGGGGGGGTAACAGGGAATAGCCACCTATTAGGGCTCTGATTTTTGAACTTGCTATTAATCACCATCCCCCTCGTCAAGTTATAATTTGTGCAAGTCATAGGTCAAGCTAAGCCCTCAATTTACACTCATTCTAATCATTAGCCCTCCAATTGTTGCTTGTCCTTTTAACCTTACAGTGGTATAACTTTTATAATACAAACTCTAAATCCTAAACAAATTCTAAATCTGAATATCTAATGCTCAAAACAGTTCTTTCGATAAGCTCAGGACAGGCTTAATCCTCCCCCATCCCTTCGACAAGCTCAGGACACGGGAAGGGGGAGGAGATTGTCCCCGCGCCTGTGAAGCGGGGAGTTTCACTTTGCGAGAAGTGAAATAAGAAATTATGGGAAAAAATAGGATCATTATCAAAGGTGCCCGGGAGCACAATCTGAAAAATATTGATTTAGAGATCCCCCGGGACGCCCTGGTAGTAATCACCGGAATCTCCGGTTCGGGCAAGTCTTCCCTGGCCTTCGATACCATTTATGCCGAAGGACAGCGCCGATATGTGGAATCCCTCTCCGCCTATGCCCGCCAATTCCTGGAGCAGATGTCCAAGCCCGACCTTGATTCCGTCGAGGGTCTTTCCCCGGCTATCTCCATTCAGCAGCGAACCACCAGCAAGAACCCCCGTTCTACGGTAGGAACGATCACCGAGCTCTATGATTATCTCCGCCTGCTTTTTGCCCGGGTAGGGAAGCCCCACTGCCCGGATTGTGGAAAGGAGATCTCCTCCCAGACTGTCCAACAGATGGTCGATCGGGTCCTTGAGCTTTCTCCCGGAACCAGGATCCACATCCTCTCCCCCCTTATTCGCGGCCGCAAGGGGGAGTATCGCAAGGAGTTGGACGAGCTTCGTCGAGAAGGATTTGTCCGGGTCAAGATCGATGGAGAGCTACGTGAGTTGTCCGAAACTATTGTCCTGGATAAGAATAAAAAGCACACTATTGAAGTCCTGATTGACCGGCTAATCATCAAGCCCGGCCTCAAGCAACGATTGAGCGATTCCCTGGAGGTAGCTCTTAAGCTCTCCCAGGGGATAGTGAGGATTGAGGTAGCCGGGGGTGAGGAGCTTCTGTTCAGCGAGAGATTCGCCTGCATCGAGTGCGGGATTAGCCTGGCGGAGATTACCCCCCGGATGTTCTCCTTCAACAGTCCCTATGGGGCCTGCCCTACCTGCGGGGGTATGGGGACAATGATGTACTTTGACCCTGAGCTAATCGTCCCCAACCCTAAGCTCTCCCTGCGGGAAGGGGCAATTTTACCCTGGGAAAAGAGAAGCTCACCTTACTTCTATCAGATGCTGGAGGCCCTGGCCGGTCATTACCACTTCGACCTCAATACTCCTTTTAAAGATCTCCCCAAAGGGATCCGGGATACCCTTCTTTACGGGTCCGGCAAGGAGCGGATAAAGTTCTTCTTCAAGCGCCGGGATCGACGTCACTACTTTCGCCAGGCCTTTGAAGGGGTAATCCCCAATCTTGACCGCCGCTATCACGATACCAGCTCCGAGCATATCCGGGAGGAGATCGAGAGGTATATGAACATCCGTCCCTGCCCGCAGTGTAAGGGTGCCCGGCTGCGCAAGGAGAGTCTTTCGGTAAAAGTGGGAGGGCTATCGATCGCCGAGATTACCCGGCTGCCGATCAAGCAGACCAATGAGCTGTTTTCCCGAATTCGCTTCGACCGGAAGAGCAGGGAGATCGCCCAACGGATACTTAAGGAAATCGGGGAAAGGCTTAAGTTCCTGATGGATGTCGGCCTGGATTACCTGAGCCTTGATCGCAGTGCCGGCTCCCTCTCGGCCGGGGAGGAGCAGCGGATTCGCCTGGCTACCCAGGTGGGCTCCAGCCTTACGGGAGTGATATACATCCTCGATGAGCCCAGCATTGGCCTTCATCAGCGCGACAACACCCGACTATTGAAAACCCTGAAACACCTCCGGGACCTGAGAAACACCGTACTGGTGGTGGAACACGA
>JAUWWP010000319.1 GCA_030616835.1 Deltaproteobacteria bacterium
AATCGAAAAATATCTACAACGTCTTTCTTTTGGATTACTTAAATCCAATACTTCTCAAAGAAGAGCTATAAAGGAATTAAGGTCTTAGGGCTGCGCACTCCGAAAAACGGTGATCCCTGACCGCCTGCCCCATTTTCTCTTGGAGAGTTGCGGGGGGAGGCAACAGATGGCCAAAGAAAGTGGTCAAATTATTTGCTGGGGCCGGACAGGCAAAAACTTGACTTGCTAATCTGATATTAGTTATAATCAGCACGATGAAAAGGCAAGTCAAAAAGAAAAGGAGTAGCCTATAAACTAAGCTCTAAGCTGTAAACATACTAATTCAGAAACCTCGCCAGGTGAAATGGCGGGCTGTATAGTCCATCCTGTGAGAGAGTAAAAGCTCTCTCTGAAAAATCCTGGCGAGGTGCAGGGCGGGCTATGAATAATAACTCCAAATCCCTCCAAGTAAATATCCTATATCGTGATTATAATCTTCACCGGCTAAAATATTTTCCTGATAAAAGCATTAATCTTATTTATATCGATCCGTCCCTCTTTGTTCACCGAAAAGTTATTAGTATGCCAGCTTCCGAAGAAGCTCTCCATGATTTAATCCGAGGCTAAATCACGGAAGTCAGGAAAAAATAATATTTATAAGAGGAACTTTTAACCAAGAAGGTAGAAAATGAAGAAGTTAATCATGTGGGCAGTAATTGGCTTGATTTCTTGCCTTCCGACCCTTGCAGAGGCAGAAAATCCAGATGGTGACATTGGTAAGCCTATTATAACTTTATTCATATCCAAAGGATTCGGCTCAGGGGAAAGTGAGTTGACCTGGATGGGAGATACAGCCAGCCAAGATTTAGATTATGGAGACTGGGGAAGATATCTGAAATTAGAATACCCTTCCTCTGAAAAAATGACTATATTTGCCGTAGGAGAGTTCAACACTTGAAAAGTAGAAGGTGAAGAAACAAACCTACTTACAGGAGTCGAACAAAAGCTTACAACTTACAGTGTGGGAGTAGGCCTTAAGTTTTTTGTAAAGTAAAAATCAAATCCATAACCGGAAAAGAATTCTAACCAGAGTAAAAAGACAAAAGGGCAGGTTCATTAAGTGGATAGGCGGGGCTTTCCAGCCCCGCCAAGGAGATTCGGATAAGGTAAATACCGGCGTTCGTTCATCCTTCGTAGTACTACGGAGAATGGAAAAGCCTCGGCTGACCACAAAATGGACACCAGGCAAGAAAAAGGGGTTAAGGTGATTCCCCTAACCCCTTGAAATCACTTGTCCTGAGCCTGTCGAAGGATTGGTAGGCCGTGCAGGGATCGAACCTGCAACCCGCTGATTAAGAGGATAAATGTAATTACTGCTCAAAAAGGGATATCATCCTCACTATCTACGGGGGGTGGTTCGTGAGGCTCAGGTTCTGGAGGGCTAGTGTCTTCGGGAGCCTCCGGCATATCCCCGGCCCTTCCTAACATCTGCATATTTCGGGCGTGTATCTCGGTTGACTGCCTCTTGTTCCCATCCTTATCCTGCCAGGAGCGGGTGCGTAGTACACCTTCAATATAGACCTGTTTCCCCTTGGAAAGATATTCACCGCAGATCTCTCCCAGTTTTCCCCAGGCAACGATCCGATGCCATTCAGTTGACTCTTCCTGATTTCCTTCCTTATTCTTCCAGGTCTCATTAGTAGCAATGCTAAAATTTGCTACCGCCTGTCCACTGCTGGTGTATCTTACCTCAGGATCTCTTCCTAAGTGGCCGATCAAAATTACCTTATTTACCCCTCTTGCTGGCATAATCCCTCCTTGATAAAAGTCTTTTAGATTGTATCACCGAGCGATCCAAAGTCAAGAATTTTTTAACGGGAACTTTTCCCGTTTTTTAGGTAAAGAATGGATAGGCGGGGCTTTTCCATTCTCCGTAGGGGCAATTCATGAATTGCCCCTACTTGAAGGATTTTGGGGGAAACTCCAGAAAGAGAGCCGGTGTTTACGCAGCGCGATCTACCTAAGGTCTTTTATGGCTCGCTCAGTGGGAGCTTGACGGTGAAGGTACTTCCCTTCCCTACTTGGCTTTCAACCTCTATACTTCCTCGGTGGCGTTCGACTATCCCATAGCTGACAGCGAGGCCGAGCCCTGTTCCTTCTCTTTGATCCTTTTTTGAATAGAATGGGTCGAATATCTTTCCCAGGTCTTCTTTAGGGATTCCGCAGCCGTTATCCTGGAACTCCACTTCGACGAAATCATTCTTTGTGCGAGTGGTGATGTCCAGGATTCCTTCATCCCCACAAGCCTCGGCGGCATTCAGGATGAGGTTTATAAAAACCTGCTGGGTCTGGCCGGAGTCAAGCATGACAGGAGGCAGGGAGCAGTCAAAGTTTTTCCTTATCTCGATGTTGTAGAAGAGGACCTGGCTTTCGAGGAGAAAGAGGGTCTGTTTCAGGATATCGTTGACATTGACCGGTTTCATCTCGGGCTGGGCCTCCCCGGCAAAGTCTAAGAGGTTTCTTACGATCCTTGAGCACCGGGTTGTCTCTTTTATCATCACCTCGAGCCTCTCCCTGACCGATTTTTTATTGCCGTGCTTTCTAAGGAGGTAATAGCAGTAAGTGAGAAGAGCGGCGAGAGGGTTATTGATCTCATGGGCAACCCCTGCTGCCATCTTTCCGAGGGAGGCCAGCTTTTCCGACCGAATGAGATGATCCTGGATCTGACGCAGCTCTACGACCTTTTGCTCAAGAGCCTTCTCTCGCTCCTTGGCCTGCTGGCGAGCCTCCTTGAGCTTTACTGTCATTTTATTGAACGACCTGGCAAGATAACCCATTTCATCTCTGGTGGTTATGGAAACAGCCTCATCAAGCTCACCCTCGGCGATATACTTTGTTTGATCGACAAGCTGTCTCACGGGTCGATGGACAAAACGCTGGATGAAAAGACCGATAAAGGTGGAGACTAAAAGAAGGGTGAGGGCGGCAAACAGGGCACTGTTGCGCCGGTTTTTCGCGATGAGGGCATCTACATCGGTGAGGCTCATCTCGAAGCTTAAGATTCCAAGAACCTTCTTATCCTCAGGATGAGCGTGGCAGGTTGCCTGGTAGCAACCGGGTTCATTATAGATCGGATTGACTATACTGATAAATCGATACTCTTCTGTCTTAAGAATAACTGTTTGCTGGTGAGCTTCGAGCCTCTTTCGAGCTTTTTTTGAAGCGTGACAGGCAATGCAGGCAGGTGCCTGCCGATCAACGACCCTTCCAATCTCGCGGCGGTCATTGCTAAACATAACCCTTCCATCTCCATCATAGATTCTAAATCCTTTGAGTCCTTCCTGCTCCTCAGACGCTACAATCTGTAGGGGTAGTTGAAACTCGTCATCTTCGCCCACCACGAGCATGGAGTGCCACAGGCTTCCCTTGATGGCCTCGCTGAAGCGGTTTGCTTCCTGCGTCAACCCATGGATAAGTTGCCTCTCATGGGCCTTTATGCTGAGATAGATGAAGGGCCCCATGACGAGGAGTATAATAGCTCCTACCAAAAGGGTAAGCCTAATGCCCAGGTTCCTCCGGAAGATTCCTGCCAGAAACCTCTTCATGCCTTAACCTCCTTTCAACAGGTAAGTAGGGATAAGAATCTACATAGAACGACAAAAATAATTGTGTATAGGGTAGTGCAGTAAATACAGACAGATGAACAAACTCTAAGCACTAAGCACCAAATCCTAAACAATATTAAATGACCAAAATTCAAAATACAAAATATTACAATAGAGAAAAATGATTTTATTCAAGAAGCTACTTAACTTACGAAG
>JAUWWP010000009.1 GCA_030616835.1 Deltaproteobacteria bacterium
ACCGGATACCACATAATCTCATCCTTCATCCTTTCTGCCCTCTCTTTCAGCATCCAGTTCTTGGAGTCCTTAAATCTCAGGTAATAGTTGAAATTTATCTCAAACTCCCTAAGGCAAGATGGTCCCAACTCCTCATAATCCCTGGCATAGGCCTCTCTCTGGATATTCTCAGAGTCTCGCAGGCTGAATTCAGGATGATTAAACCATATCTGCTTCATGGCGTGGCGATCCTCCCAGGGGAGGGAATGAATGATCCTTCCTTCACCAATAAGATTCTGCCACAAAGGGGTGCCGGGTAGGGGGGAGAGAAGGGCAAACTGGCTGTAAGTAGGCCTGAGGGAAAGATGGAGATCAATATCTTTTCTAATATTGTCTTTGGTATGTCCTTCCAGACAAAGAATGGAGGAGAGTATGGTCTTGATCCCGTATCTTCTCAGCTCCTCCATCATCCCTTTCAGGTTTACCCCTTCATTCTTCGAAAATGGGATCACCTGGGACTCTATCCCAATCCAGAGCCTTTCCACCCCCAGCTCGGCTAAGAATTCTGGCTTATAGTTCTTTAGAAAGTCTACTGAGGAAAATACCAATGAAAAGGTGAACAGTCTCTTTGAATCCCTCATACACTCCCGTAACTCTTCCGCTCTATTCTTATCGCTCAAGAAATTTTCATTCCCCACCAGGGTAAATTTCTTCTCCTTGACTATCCCCTTTTGTCGAACCATCTCCTCAAATATCTCTTTACCGTTGCGCATAAAGGGGAGGTAGCGACACTCAAAAAAGTGGCTGGTGAGGCAGAAATCGCAGTCGTGGACACACCCCAGCCCGGTGGACAGGGCAGGAGTAAAGGTGCTAATACCCAGCGGTTTTAGAAGTTTGGAGATATAGTAAATGGGGATTCCCATGAACTCTAAAACAGTGGAACCCATAATGGGATGCCTGAACTCAAACTCCGGGGGGTCTCCTAACAGGTTTCTCATAAACCTGATCCCCTCACCCCGGCATACATAATCTACATCCACCAGGTATTCTATATCCTCAATGGGAGTGCCAAAGCCACCAATAATAATCTTGGAGTGGGGGGAGAGCTCTCTCGCCAGCTCCACCATTCTCTTCATCTTCATGACATTTGGAGGTATAAACCCTATCCCGATATAGTCATAGCCACCTGCAAGCTCCTTCTGGTAAAGATCCAGGGTGGGCCAGTCTAAAACAGTGGTAGGGTGAGTGATGTTGTTGGCTATCAGGTGGAGACCATAGGTCTGGTCCGAACGACGCACACTAAAGATACCTTGGTTTAGGGTGAGCTGATTGTGAGCTAACTCAGCTTTGTTTTCCTTCCTGCCGTAGGCATCATCTACCCCGCATGGCTTGAATATCCCGCTCAAGAGTATCCTTTTCTTCATTTTATTAATTCTACCACGCAGAAGAAAAATGAGATGAAACCTCGACTAATAAAATCTTCTCAACCGGTGACATTCTAAAGATAATGATTAAAGGGCCTAAATAGACTCTTCTTTATAGCGGAAAGGTATTCAATCCCGTGATTCTCAAAGATACTATAAATGAATAAAAACTTCATTGGATATAACGAAGTAAGAGCCCCCAGCCAAGTTTAAGATTTTCATAAAATGACATTCTGAATGGATAACAATACTTTCTCCAGGAGTATCCCTGCCAGATATCCCTGATAAATTTATAAAAGAAGTTGGCTGGAATCTTAATGAGAAATTTTATCAGGGGAAGCAGGAAAGGAAATCTTACGCCAATTGCAAAGAACTTATGCAGATTTTCCAGTTGGTATTTATCCTTCAGTTTCAGGATGGACTTGGAAGTAGACATTTCTCCTACGATCTGATCAAAATTACCTGGGAAAACGCCCAACTCTTTTGCCTTTTCCGTAAGGGCAAGTTTAGGATAGGGGGTAAAGATGCAGATGTGAGGGACAGTTGGTTGACTGCTGATGTTCAATTGAATGGTTTCAAAAGCTTCGGCTAAACCTTCCCCGGGAATACCGATCAAGTTCTGGGAGAGAGTTTTAATCCCTTCTTCTCTGAGCATCTGAAAGGCATTAATAATGTTTTCCTTGCTCATCTTCCGTTGGAGAACTTCCCTACGAAGATAATCGTTACCTGTCTCGATCCCCATTGAAATTAAATCACAATTAGATGCCTTCAAAAGTTTGCATACCTCTCTGGTAATTGATTCTACCCGGGCTAAACACATATACGGAAGGCCAATAGTTTCCTTATACTTCTCTGAAAACTCTCTGAGCCGTTCCTCGGTGGTAATAAAAACATCATCGATAAACCAGACACATTCTAAGGGGTAACTCTCTTTAACCTCCTTTATTTCTTCAATGATATTATCAATACTGCGTAGTCTGAGAACTTTTCCTTTATCAGTATAGATTTTCTTGTATATATGATTAAAGCAATATGTACAATTATAGGGACATCCTCGGTTGCTTAAAAAGGCCTTTGACTTATAACTTCTTCTAAAGCTATATTTATTGTATAACTCTCGATCAGGGAATGAAATACTGTCAAGATCTTCAATTAATGGCCTCACCCTATTTTTGAATATTTCGCCATTTTCTTTAATCCAAAAGTTAGCAACATCGATAACATCATCACCGTTTTCCAGACGATTGATCAACTCTACCATCGCCAATTCCCCTTCTCCGATGCATACGGCATCAATTCCTTCTGTATGAATAATCTCGGGGAAAAAGGTGGGGTGAGGTCCCCCGAGGATTGAGAAGCAATTATAATCTTTTTTAATTCTCTTGTTGAGCTCAAGGGCACTATGATGGAAACCGGTCATCAGACTAAAACCAATTATTTGAGGCTTAAACTGGCTCAGAGATTTCTTTATTTCCCGGGAAAAAGCTTTGCAAATTTCAGTCTGGTGACCGGCTTTCTTGAGTGCTGCTGAGAGATACATCAGGCCCAATGGCTCAATACCATCCAAAGAAGCTGGGATATAAAGTAACAAAACTCTCATGATTATTTAAGAGATTGCTTTTCTCAAGTACTTTTAAATCACAAGTCTGGCCGAAAGTACAGGTCTAGTAAAAACAATCCTTCTGTATTTGATAGAAAATCTGCTCGGATTGCAGAGCATCAGGCTTTCATTATAGCATAAATATTCTTGGGAAACTACTTCCACACTTCCTCGGGCTAAAAACCCGAGGTGTTATGTGTACTGGGACATTGTTTGTCGATTTCCTGCATGTCCGGTGGGTAGACTAATAAGATCTTCATAATCTATAACATTGATTCAAGCAGTTAAAGACAGGATTTAAAAATGTTGATTTTGGTAACTTTTTCTTTTCCGAAAAAATGTCTTGAAAACAGGGATCCATCTGTATCTAAAGAATTCGAGCAAAGTTATGGGATTTGTAACTAAAAAGAGGAGGTATCTTTTGATAAAGAAGATGGGGTTCCGGAAAAGCACGCTTAAGTTAAAAACAAAAGCTTCTTTATCCCTGACATTTTCTAACTCTCGGGAGGTAAATTCGGGGGTTTCATAATTTGATTTGCCGTAATTTATAGTTTCAAAGTCGAAACCATCCTTAAGATAACCCTTTTGTTTACAGATCTCATAAAGTTTTGATCCAGGAAGAGGATTTGCAATAAAGAAGAAAGCACTGGTCAACCTCAATTTTCTGGCAAAGGAAAAGGTTCGACGGATCTGCTCTTTAGTCTCCCCGGGGAAGCCGACAATAAAAAAGGAATGAGTTCGAATCTTTAACCTCTGAATAATTTTGGTCAATGATTCCACCCGGGCTAAATTTAAGGGCTTCTTGATTATCTTCGATAAAACTTCCTGATCGCCACTCTCGATGGCCAGAGTCAGTTCATAGCAGCCGCTGGCCTTCATAAGTTCCAATAGCTCTTCATCCAATTTCCACAGAGCAATTCCATTGGGAGTATTCCAGAAGATCCTCAGCCTCCGGTCAATTATTCCCTGGAATATCTCCTTAGCCCTTTTTTTATCAATAATTAGATTATCATCGCAGAACTGAATTTCTTTAATATTATATTCTTTAACCAACAATTCAATTTCGTTGAGTACATTTTCCGCTGAACAGGCGCGATAATGATTACCCCAGAAGTGGACTGATGAGCAAAAGACGCATTTTGCTGGACAGCCCCGGGAGGTGATGATTGGCACCCAATGCCTTGACTTACATGTGGTACTCATCGGAAGGTTAATTGTCGAATATTTCTTCATAGGTAATAGTTCCCAGGCGGGGAAAGGTAGCCCGTCAAGGTCTTCAATATATCTGGTTCTGGGATTAATCTGGACACGGCCGTCTCTTCTAAATGCAATCCCATCAAGATCGGCGAAATCCTGATCGATTTCCAGTCGCTTTAATAATCTTGGCAATGTTTCTTCCCCTTCACCCAATATAATAAAGTCAATGCTACTCTCCTTTAAACTTTCATCTGCTAAAAATGAAGGGTGGGTCCCACCAATAATTGTAGTGATTTTCGGATTAACCTCTTTGGCCAGTTGACAGATCCTTCTTACAAAAGGCAATTGGGAGGAATAAAGACAGGTAATACCTACTACATTTGGTGAATACTCGCTGATCTTCTTCTTGATCTGTTCATCTGATAACCCATATCTTATCAGGCCATTCCCCAGATTTTCTACATTTCGATAATTCTCAGTAGTCGCATCTAATAATTTAACCTCATAATCTTTCTTTAGAACTGCGCCCAGATAAGCAATTCCCAGAGGGTGAGCGCACGTGCGTGGATGGCCAATTGATTGCGTGCTTGGTGGGTAGATTAATAAAATTTTCTCAACCGGTTGCATTGATTTAGACACCTGAATTTAAAGGAATGAGATTCAAGTTTGCCTGCAATCCCTACTAATGCTTAAAAGCCTTCATTACAAAGGTAAAGAATAGTCGAAAGATTTGGGATTTGCTCGGAAAAAGCATAAATATCCGATAAATCCTTTTAATTTTTAAATAAAAGGCTCTATTAGCTTTTTGGGATAACCGAGAAAGCTCCTCAGGAGAAACCTCGCTTAGTTTAGCATTAGTGGCAAAACAATTGTGCTCCTCTCGCCCATAATCAATCGCAATCTTAAGTCTCTTCACCAGATTGGCAAGCTCGGTGCCCTCGAATGAATTAACCGTAAAAAAGGATGCGGTAAGTAATTTAGAATTTGTTGCATAATCAATCGTCTTTTGCAATTCTTCCCTTGTTTCTGTAGGAAACCCTAACATAAAGAATCCATGGCTTAATATTTTTAATTTATCTGTAAGGGAAATAACTTCTTGCATTTTCTTAAGATTGATATTCTTCTTGATTAATTTCTGGAGTCGGGGAGAAGCAGTTTCAATACCATAGACAACCCGGTAGGTTCCTGCTTCCTTCATTTTGTGCAGGAGTCTCTCGCTGATAATATCACCCCTAATTCCGTTGGGGAAAGTTATTTTGAGATTGAGATCCTTTTCAATAAGCAAATCGCAGATTCTCTCTGCCCTTTCGGCATCAATATTAAATGCGTCATCAATAAAATCTATTTCTTGAATACCATAATTACTATAGAGGGTCTCAATTTCCGAAACCACATTTTCCGGGCTTCGCGCTCGATATATTTTGCCAAAAATTCTGTGACAATAAATGCAATTATATGGACATCCCCGGGAGCTGAAGACTGACATATATTCTTTTTGGTAATAAACTCTATTCATCTTTTCTACTGTGAAATAATTCTCGATATCAATTAGATCCCAGGCAGGAAAAGGAAGGCTGTCCAGATCCTCTATATATACCCTTGGAGGGGCAAAAACAATCTCTCCGTTTCTTGAAAATACTAATCCTGAAACCTCAGAGAAATCATTCCCCTTCTCCATTTCCTCTACCAACTCACCCATGGTTTCCTCACCTTCACCTAAAACTACATAATCGATATTCTTATCCCTTAGAACTCTTTCCGGTGAAGATGTTGGATATGGACCTCCCGCAACTATCTTACAGTTTTCATTAAGCTCTTTTATGTTGTGAGCAATCTCATGCACCACCGAAGCCTCATAACTAAGACTGCTCAAGCCGACAATGTTGGGAGAATAGTCCTGAATATCCCTGATAATATCCCGGGGAACTTGCTGTTTCACCCTCATATCAATTATCCGGATATCGGACCTTCCTCTTCTTCTTAAAGACGAGGCAATATACATCAGGCCCAAAGGTTGGGTTACCTGGAAGCTAACAGTGGGCTTGGAAGTTCTGATCAGTAATATCCTGGTCATAGTCTGCCCTTAAAAAGTAATTTAATTCTCTTCCAGCCGAAACGAAACATTTGCCGCGGATACCTTAGTGCGTTCATTTCATAACCATTTCGGGGATGCGGAAAGGCATCGGTTCTTTTTGGTATTAAGAGATTTACTATATTTATCAGAATAAAAATATTAAAATAAACGAATAGATAGTAAAGCTTATATTTAATGATAAATTTAGCCAAACTCTTGGGGAAGTAATTTATCGTTTCGAAAAGCATTTTATATTTTAACCACTTAGAGGGATGGAGCTCGGATTTTACATCAATACTCCCCTGATAGGGATAGACTTCCATCTGCTCGATTAACTCATCGCTAAGCGCCCCTTTCTCCTTAGCTTGCTGGACAATATCCGTCCGGGGGAAATAGAGTAACCAGTAAACATGGATTAAATCCACCGGATTTTCCTGGTAAAACCTGAATAGCTCATGATAATGCTCCTCTTTCTCTCCCGGAACCCCAAAGAGGTTGTCGGCCAGAATATTAATCCCTGCCTCCCGTAAAAGATGAATAGCCTTACTTATCTTTTGGTTTGTTATTGGCCGGCCCAGTTGCCTTCGGATCTCCGGATCAATATGCTGCACCCCTAACTGAACCTCCTGGCACCCTGATTCCTTAAGATAGGCAGTAGTATTCTCATCTATTGAAGAACAGTTTACAAAGCACTTATAGGGAACCTTTACCTCACCAGTATATTTCTCGCTAAATTCTTTCAGCCAGGGCTTATTCTCGGTAAAATCGTCATCATTAAACCTGATTACCTTGATCCCGTAGTTCTTCCGGGCCCACCGTAACTCCTCAATAACATTATCCACACTCCTTCTCCTCAGAAACTTACTACCTCCCATGTCGGGCTCATCTTTAAAGTAGACCTTCCTCCTAACATTATTGCAACAGTAAGCACAGTTATTGTGACAACCCCGGCGGGCCATACAATAATGGCCTATAGTAAAGGGATAACCAACTTTATTATAGAATAGATCCTTGTCAGCAAATGGTAGGGAATCAAGATCCTGGATAAGGGATCGGCACGGATTGCTGATTATCTCACCATCTCTTTTAAACCAGACATTATTAATAGTATAGTCTATCTCTCCGGTCTCCAAGCAATTAACCAGATCCAGTAGAGCATATTCTCCTTCTCCCTGGACTACAAAATCAATGAAATCGTTCTTAATTAGTCGTTCCGGAACCGAAGTTGAATGAATTCCCCCAAAAACTATGGGAACAGAAAGCATTTTTTTAATATCGCGAGCAAACCCACAAGCCCAGAGATAATCAGCACTTACTACTGAAAATGCTATCAGTCCCGGATCATACTGGACGATCTGCTGAAGCAGATACTTTCGAAAATCAAAGATCCTTCTTAATAGCTTACTTGAGTATTCTTTGCGATGTGGTCTAAACAGTCGGGGATCAAAAACAATATCTGTCTTATGTCCTGCTGCTTTCAGGACAGCGGAAAGGTATTCAATACCTAAATTCTCAAAGATACTGTAAATAAATAAGACCTTCACTGGAGTTTCCTCAAAAATCCTTCAAGTAGGGGCAATTCATGAATTGCCCCTACATTGGATAGCCGCGGCTTGTAGTGGTGGACCTCAGTGTTCCACCCTTATTAGGGGCGACAGAAACGTCGGCCCCTATATTATACGAATCGCCTTAGCGGGACTGGACTTCGACAAGCTCAGTCGAGCAAAAGCCCCGCCTATCCACTGTAAAAAACCTTCATATCATTGGATAGAACGAAGTAAGAGTCCCCAGCCAAGTTTAAGATCTTCATAAAATGATACCCTGAATGGATAATAATGCCTTCTCCAGGAATATCCCTGCCAGATGTTCCTGATAAATCTATAAAAGAAGTTGGCAGGGATTTTAATGAGAATCTTTATCAGGGGAAGCAGGAAAGGGAATCTGACACCAATTGCGAAGAACTTGTGCAGATTTTCAAGCTGGTATTTATCCTTAAGTTTCAGGACGGATTTAGAAGTTGAGATCTCTCCTACAATCCGATCGAAATCACCCGGGAAAATGCCTAATTCTTTTGCCTTTTCCGTAAGAGTAAGTTTAGGATAGGGGGTAAAGATATTGACTTGAGCGATAGTAGGTTGACTATGAATGTTCAATTGAATAGTTTCAAATGCTTCGCTTAAAGTTTCTCCGGGAATACCGATCAGGTTCTGCGAAAGAGTTTTAATTTCCTCTCCTCTGAGCATCTGAAAGGCATTAATCATTCTTTCATTGTTCATCTTTCGCTGAAGGACTTCCCTGCGAAGATAATCGTTACCAGTCTCGATCCCCATAGAAACTAAATGGCAATTAGATGCCTGCAAAAGCTTGCATACCTCTCTGGTAATTGATTCTACCCGGGCATAACATATATAAGGAATGCCAATGGCTTTTTTATACTTCTCGGAAAACTCTCGAAGCCGATCTTCAGTAGTAATAAAAATATCATCAACAAACCAGACGCAACCTAAAGGATACTGGTCTCTGATCTCCTTTATCTCCTCAATGATATTATCAATACTGCGTAATCTGAGAACTTTTCCTTTATCAGCGTAGATTTTCTTGTATATATGATTAAAGCAATATGTACAATTATAGGGACACCCTCGGTTGCTTAAAAAAGTCTTCAATTTAAAACTTCTTCTAAAACTATATTTATTATACAACTCTCGGTCAGGAAATGGAATAGTATCAAGTTCTTCAATTAATGGCCTCACCCCATTTTTGAATATCTCCCCATCCTTTTTAATCCAGAAGTTGGCAATATCGGTAATATCATCACCACTTTCCAGACGATTAACTAACTCTACTATTGCTAATTCTCCTTCCCCGATGCATACGGCATCAACTCCTTCTTCATTAACAATCTCCGGGAAGAAGGTGGGGTGAGGTCCCCCGAGGACTGAGAAGCAATTATAATCTTTCTTAATTTTCCTATTAACCTCAAGCGCTCCAAAATGAAAACCGGTCATCAGGCTAAAACCAATTATTTGGGGTTTAAACTGATTCAGAGATTTCCTTACTTCCCGGAGGGAAGATCGGCAAATTTCGGCTTGGTGGCCGGCGGCCTTGAGAGCCGCTGAGATATACATCAGGCCCATTGGTTCAAAACCTTCCAAAGAAGCAGGCATATGAAGTAATAATATCCTCATCAGTTTCTTCAAGTTAATTGGCAAGAATCGCTATTCTTAGCCATTTCTGAATTATAAATTTTAATGTGACTATTGGCTTGCTAAAAATAAGTGTTCTATATCTAACAAAAAATGCTACAGGATCTCGCACCAGCAAACCCAAATTGTATAGGATGAATTGCCGGGAAACTAACTTCCTCACTTCTTGTGCCGAAAACTCTGGGGTGGTAATGCTCGGATTAAGATATTCGATGTCAGTAAAATTGAACCCGTCCCTTAGATATCCCTTTTCTTTACAAATTTCGTATAGCTCTGTTCCTGGATGGGGAGTAGCAACAAAAAATTCCGCGAATTGAAGCCCTAACTTCTTTGCGAAGTTAATGGTATTGCGCATCTGTGCTTTAGTTTCCCCGGGGAGGCCCAGAACAAAAAAGGCTCCAGTCCGTATTTTAAGTTGCTTCATTATTTTTACCAAAGACTCCACCTTCTTTAAATTCAAGGGTTTCTTGACAATCTTGTTTAATACCTCTTGATCTCCGCTCTCAATTCCCATCGTGAATTCGTAACAACCACTTCTCTTCATTAATTCCAGCAGCTCATCAT
This sequence comes from Deltaproteobacteria bacterium, assembly GCA_030616835.1. Lineage (GTDB taxonomy): Bacteria > Desulfobacterota. The sequence continues at coordinate 10,045 of JAUWWP010000009.1, forward strand.
TTAGGGTCCACAGAGCAATCCCGTTAGGTGCATTCCATAGAATATCAAGCCTCCGGTCAATTATCCCCTGAAAGATCTGTCTTGCTCTCTCTCTATTCAGGGTTAAGTTATCATCCTGGAAGTGAATCTCTTTTATTCCATAATCCCTTACCAGATGCTCCAATTCGTCAAGAACATTTTGGGCTGATCGTGCACGATATCGATTACCCCAGAATCTTGTGGAAGAGCAGAATATACAACTTGCGCTGCAACCCCTTGAAGTTACTACGGGGGTATTCATTTTACTCTTGGAGACATGACTATGTGGTAGATTTACCTGATGGTATTTTTCCATTAGTAGAAGTTCTCTTGCCGGGAAAGGAAGCTCATCGAGCTGTTCAATATATTTAGTTTTAGGATTAACCCGAATATTACCATTCTCCCTGAATGCCAATCCTTCCATTTCGGTAAAATCTTTCCCATTTTTGATCCTCTTCAGGAGCTCACGAAAGATATACTCCCCCTCGCCCAGTACGATGAAATCCAGCTCCCGATTACATAGACACTCCTCCGCCAGAAAAGTAGGATGGGGACCACCAGTTATGGTGATAATTTCATTATCAATTTTTTTAGTCAGTTTACAGATCTCAATCGCCTCAGGGTAGTGAGAGGAATAAAGGCAGGAAATGCCAACTACATCAGGGGAAAACTTTTTAATCTCCTTCCCAATATCCTGGAGAGATAGACCATATCTAACAAAATCTTTATTTATCACTATCTCATTATGAAAGCCCTCAATCGAGGCATCAATTATTTTAATATCATAATCATTTCTTATAACCGCAGCAATATACGCTATCCCTAAAGGAGGCGTACTAATCTTAAGACCTCCCCGTAATATTTTAGTTGGAGGAAATATCAGCAAAACCTTTTGAATTTTCTTCTGGTAGGTCATTTTTGCGTAGCAACTAAATTTATCCGGTTCAGAAAGCCCGCTCAGGTTTGCATAAATACAGATCCTTCATATTGCGATACTTTTTTGTTATACTGGATAGCCTGTGTTAATTTTATGTATGTAGAGGCCGACTTCTTTGCTGACCTGATCCGCTTAAATTAATAATTATTTTAACCTCAAAACTACCTGAGATCAAGCAAAATTTCTCTGGAATGTCCTTAAAAAATTATGTTTTTATAGGATAACATATTAAAATAATTAAGGAAATTATTTTCCTTGACAGGCATTTTTGATTTCTCTTAATATAATAGATCTAAAACTTGTCCTGAACCTGTCAAATGAAAGGACTGACTATGACAAATAACAATGGGACGCTCCTTAAAAAGCAGGCCAAACTGTGGAACCAGTTAGCTGAAAGAGATGCTAAATTAGCCACCGATGGTCTTCAGACCTATAATCCCCACCACTCAAGAGAGAATAATGAATATATAAGGATACTTAGCACCTATTTTAAGCCAACTCCAGAGAAGAAGATTTTGGATATTGGTTGTGGTTGGGGAAAGGCTTTAATTCCCTGCGCTAAGGTGGGTATGGAATGTTGGGGAGTGGATATCTCCCGGATTATGTTGTCCAAAGCTAAAGAAAGAGCCCAAAAGGAAAGGCTTGAATTGAAATTATCTCTTGGTAATGCAGCAGAACTTCCTTATAAAGCTAATTCTTTTGATGTGGTGTGGGAATATGCAATCCTCAAGCACCTCCCCAAAAGCGAGGTAATCGAATGCCTTAAAGAAGCTGGGAGGGTGCTCAAATCTGACGGTCAGGCTTACCTCCATTTCATCAACCAACTACATCCAATGGCATTAATTGCAAATGTGCTAAGCTTCTTACGCAAAACACTAAATAAACCTATTTCTCCTATCGAAATAAGAAGGTATTACCTATCCGACATTAGAAAAATGGCTAATAAGTATTTTGAACAGGTAGAGATATTATCTGATGATTTTATGCTTTTCCCCTTGAGACTACCTACAAGAGTTTCTTTATATTCAAATTTATTTTCAACTGGTATACCGGAAATAAATCCGGATAGTTTTGTTAATATACTCCCGACACGCCTGATCAGGCTAATAGATACATTCTATGATTTTTTGAAAAGAACTGCAAATCTTCATTTTCCTCTGCTGAAATGGTTTTGCCGAGATTTTATCATAATTGCCTCAAAGCCCAGACCCATTGTCGGATAAAAAATTGCCGGTTTCTTTAACTCCTCCAGCTACTACCTCCGTTTCTCTCCCTATTTGCTTTGAAAAATTGAACTTACTAAGGCCAGTAGCGCAGAAGTCCCAATTATAATTGAATTCAGATAGTGAGTTCCAATTGCCCGAATAGTAAAAGTGCTGCCCTCTTCTCTGAAACAGAAAGAAAAGAATTTAAAACTCAATAAAAAATATATAAAAAATAGGAGCGAAAAAATTGTTATTCCTACAGGTGGCCAAAAAGGGATGAGTAAGAGGCCTAAAAAGCTGCCGAAACCGGAAAGTCTGCTGATTCCTTCCTTAGGCGTACCTACTGCCTTATCAAATTTTCTTCTCTTCAGAAATAGCTTTACCCAGCAGAAGCTTCGTTGAGAATATCTTTTGGCATTAACTAGGAAGGATGGGAAATGGTGAGCCACCTGGATGTTAGTATCAAGGTAAATTGGATATTTTTCACTGACCCGATAGCCGAATTCAAAATCTTCTACCAGAGCATCCTTATAGATAGTGTCAAATCCCCCTAACTCATTAAAAACCTCCCTCTTAATAGCCGCGCTGTGGGTATCGAATGCCTCGAGAAATTTAACCTCCTGAAACCAAAAGTAGGCTAACAGGGCTTTGTATTTGGGGAAAAAGCCGTCATTTGCTGGCTGCTTTGAGTAAATCCCCACCAATACCTTCATTTCTTGATTTTCCCGGAAGCGTCTGGAAACATATCCCAGTTGATTGACATCGCCAAATACATCAGCATCTAAAAATAACAATATATCACCTTTTGCTTTTTCAGCCCCAACATTCCTGGCCCGGGCTGGGCCAGACCTCTCTTTCAGGGTAACCACAGTATCAGAGTATTTTCGAGAAATTTCCCCGGTATTATCAGAAGAGTGATCATCCACCACGATGATTTCATAATCGCTGAATGTTGACTTCCGCAAAGAGCTCAACAGCTTTTCGATAGTTTTTTCTGAATTATGTGCGGGAATGATTACCGAAATCATCTCTTTCTCGAAAGCTTGGAGAAGACAAAAAATCCTCCCAGGCAGACAATTGTGCTAAGTGACATCCACAGACCCAGTTTGAAGGATAGAGGATCGAATACGAATTTTACCCGGTGAAGACCCGGAGATAAATGAACTGCCCGAAGGAGATAATCAGCACAATAGATTTTCTTTTCCCTTCCATCTACCCAAACCCTCCAGCCAGGGTAATAAGTGTCACTGAGCACCAGGAATCCTTTCTCATCCATCCTGGCCTTAATCTCAACACTATTTGCCTGATAATCAACAATCTCCGCCGCGGAACTACCGGTTATTTGTGTTCTATTTGCCGTCATTCGTAATTCAGGAATTTGATCTTCTAAAATAACTCTTTTCCAGGGGTCAAATTTCTCGGAGCTCATTCTTGCCAGAATCTCTTCTTCCTTTTCAATTATCTCCGCCTGATGAACAACAAATGCTCGAGGAAAAGCCTGCCGATTATGATATACCTTAATATCTCCATCGAAGACCAATTTAAATTTAGCTCCATCTCCCCTACCCTTTCTTTCTACCCTCAGATCTCCCCAACCTGCCCAGTCACTATCAGAATTTCCTCTCGGACCGGGAACAGTAATAAATTTTAGGGTAATGAATTTGCCCTGGAAAGCACTGAGGTCAAGCTCAGCCTCACACCAACTTCTATCCCCAGGGTTGTTCTTAGGATCAATGTATTTTGAATAAAGCAGGCTCTCTTTCCCATTTTCTCCCACTCTAATCTCAAAACGGACTCCATCCCCTCTGGTGGGATCCCAGACTGAGGGCTCTAAGCCCGGAGCGAATCTCAAAGACGAGTCCTCCTCAGTTACTGGAAGGGAATAATCAATGGATGAAGGTGGATGTTGATAAAGCATTTCCCTCCCTCTACCCCCGATTTTAAACAAGTTCCTCATCACCCCGGACTTCAACGCTGAATAGATCTTCCCTTCCCTAATAATATCACTTGTCATTGCCCCTTGATATAAAGTGGTTGGACTCAGTATATATTTCGTATTGAAAAGATCCAAGAGCGGGGAATAGATCTTCTCTGGTCTTATCCGCATATAAAATTCGAAGAGGTAATAATCTCTTCCCTCTTCCTCAGTATAATCATTTATCCGGTTGATTATCTTTGCGTAACGGCTAAAGAAGAGCCCGCTGTGGGAGCGAAGTTCAGAGAGATGAAACAAAATCCCCAGATTTGGTAAGAAAATGCCCGGCAGGGAATGGATGCGAAAAACATCTGAGTCCTTGCTAAGAAACTCAATTGTGGAAGATTCCGAAATCCTATCAGACCCGAGTTCAAAGTAGGGTTTAATCCGGATATAATTGAGAAAAAAGTTGCCATAAGTGAGAATTATAATTAATGCCACGAAGGTTTTACGGCCGATTATTTTCTTCCTGAAAAGATTAAATAAAAATAGAACAGCAAGTAAAAAGAGAATTGCCAGAGAAATTGAATGAGAAAAATCCCTTGGAAAATTAATGTGTTGAGCGAGTTTATGCCAATTTATCAGGATGTATCCAATTAAAAGAGAAATAGTCCCAAACACTACTGCTGGAAACCATCTGTTACTGTGCCTTCTTTTGAGCAGAGCCTCTAATCCGAAACCGGCTAATACAAATAAAGAAAAATTTAAGACTGGAAAAGCGTGAAAAAAATTATGGGAAAAATTAAAGACTGGGAAAAATCCTATTAAATTAAAGATGGGGAGACCAAAAACTACGCCCATTAAAATAGTCAGAGAACCTGCAAAAAATACAGCAGATCGGGGAAGTTTTTTAAGGATGAACATACTGTATATGGCAAAAATTGAGGCTATCAATCCTAAAGGGAATAAAGGGAACATCCCCATAGATACTGAAGTGCTCCCGTAAGGACTTCTCCAGGCCTCCCAGGCTGAGTGCCAGTTGCCTGAAAAAACACCTTTTAGACTGCCCTGCGAGAAGAAGAAAATCTTGTTGAACTCCGGAATCAATAAGGCAAGGATCTGTTTGATAGGATAATGAAAAAATCCAATCCAGTCTGGATGATAACTCCATGATCTTTTCAGAAATTCAGCAAAGGGAACAATCTGAATGGTGGAAATCATCAAACCTACAGTCAGTGCGCTACCACCAATCAAAAGAGATTTTAAAAGGTTTACCCTTCTCTTCTGGGAGATTATGAAAACCTGAAAGAGATAAAAAAGCAGAGCGAAAAATAAGCAGTAAAAAATTGGCCCCGGGTTCCCTCCGAATATCGAGAGGGAAACGGCTAAGCTGCAAAGCAGCATATAACCTATAGTAGGTCTTTTGGCTAAATTCTTAAATAGGTATAGCGAAAGTGGTAATATCATAAAAATATTAGTCCCCGAACAGTTTATATTATAAATTGCATACCCGCAAAGGGGGCAAGAGATAGCTACAAAAATTGAGCATTCTTTACTGAGACCTAGGGAGCGAATAAATAAATAGGCGAACAATACCTGAAGAAATATTCTAAGAATTATATATAAATCATTGACAAACAGGGAAGGAAAGAAATAAATTATCAATTTAAGGGGGAAAAGGCATGCGGTTTGAATATTGGCCCAGTGAGGAACGCCCAGGGCATTGTAGGGATTCCAGAGAGGAAAATAGCCCTTACGAACAGCTTCGCTGCTTACCCTATCCCAGGGATATACCAGAAGGCTGCCTGTCGGTTCGCTAAATGTATTTAGGGTTAAACTCTCTCCGGTATAAAGCTCTCGAGAGAAAAAAACACCGATAAGAAGAGCTAATAGAAGAGGGACTTGGAACCATTCGCTGCCGATTAACTTCCCAGGAATTAATTTGATTTTTTCCCAATATTTCATCATAAACAATTTATAGCATATTATGCGATCATCGTTATGGGAAGCCCGAGGCAGACAAATAACTTAAGAGAAATAGTAAATTATGAAATCCCAAGCCTGTTCAACAGATTAACCAGCCAACCCTGCCGGGCAGTAATCGCTCCCTCGGTACAGTTCTCCTGGCAGCAGAAGCAGTGGATACAGTGCTGATAATCAATGTCTACAAGCTTCTTCCTTCCTCCCCGGGCAAAGGTATATGGTTTATAACTGATAATATTAATCGGGCAGGCCTCCAGGCAGACCCCGCAGCAGGAGCAGGTCCGGTGGTTAATGACCGGCCGGTAGGTAAAGCTGTCTTTAAGCAGCCAGAAAAGACTGTCTAATGCCTGCTTGCGCGAGGTGGGAATGGGGATCTTAAATCCATCAATCTTAACCTCCTCGATCCTCTCACCCTGGCATTCAATCCTATTAAGCTCACTCTCCCCCAGGCCGATCTCACCCCCGATTACAGTAGTAAGCAGGTTTTCCCGTTCAACCCCCAAGATCTCCTGAACCACCCGATCCAGGGCCACGGCATCCAGGGAGGCTAGAATCAACCCTATCTGCCTGGGATCACCGTTCCGGGGGCCGTTGCCTTCCATCCCGACAATCCCGTCCATAATGTTTAAGGCAGGATTGATCAGACCATAAAGCTCGGCCAGCATCCGGGCGAAGTAGTTAACATCGTGGGCTGCCTGGACATGCCAGCGCGCCTTTTTCGTGCCCACTACACAGCCGAAGATGTTTTTCACCGCTAAGGTAAGGGACATCAGCTCATGAGTCTTGATCTTGGGCAGGTTGATTAGCACATCGGCTTCAATTGCCTCCCTTGCTACCTCAACCTTTCGGAAGATCTTGCCCTCGGGGATCTGGACTTCCACTGAGTCTTCAAAGTTAATTATCGGAACCCCCATTTCCCGGGCAACCTCCAGATTGCCCGATCTCCTGGCCACGGCCAGGGCAGAGCTCAGGTTGGGGCTGTCACCGATACTGACCCTGCCCCCGGCCTCTTGGGCAAGTTCGATCACCGCCTTGACCACTGTGGGGTGGGTATTTGCCGCTCTTTCCGGAGGCAATCCCGCAAAAAAATTAGGTTTAAGTAAAACCTTCTGCCCGGGTTTGATGAATCTATTCATACCCCCCAGGACATCAACAGCATTTTTAACTGCCTGGTAGACTCGGGGATAATGATAGCTTGAGCATCTCTCAATACACACCACTGAGCTCATCTTCACCTTCCGGTAGAAATCGGGGCGGGAGCCCCTCCAAGGATTTGGGCCTTTCCCTTTTTACCTCATCATTTATGACCCTGAATCGGTTTCTACCCTCCGTTCCTTTTCTATGCGTTTTGCTATCTGGCAGCTAAGTGCTCTGATGAGCCCGGGCAGGAAGCGATTAATGAGTACCAGAATTTTCGTGTGTTGGGTAACAATAATCTTTGCCTGGTTTCGCTTAACCCCTTTGATGATTGTTCTGGCGACCTTCTCGGGAGTGGTTCTAATCCACTGCGACTCCTCCCTGAGTTTAGGGCTAAGGCCCTTAAACTTCCACTGCAATTCCTCCTTGATTTTGGGGCTAAGGTCTTTAACCTTGCTGGTATGAGAGTTGGATGTACGAACGAAACCGGGGCACACAACACTCACACCGATATTGTGATGTGCCAACTCGGCGCGCAATGCTTCGCTGAGGCCCACTAGGGCAAACTTGGTGGTGGAGTATGCCCCGATGATCGGGGCGGCGATGAGACCGGTGCCAGAGGCTACGTTAATGATGTGGCCGCTACTGCGCTCGATCATATGCGGCAGCAGGTAGTGTATCATATAGATTGCTCCCCACAGGTTGATGCTCAGGATCCACTCCCATTCGATTAGATCCATGTCCCGGATCAGAGCACTGAGGCCCACGCCAGCGTTGTTCACGAGCACATCCACGCCGCCGGCCTCCTTCATCGAAATCTGAGCCAGAGACGCTACCTCCTCGGGTTTGGATACATCGGTCCGCACCCACATTGCACTCCGCCCTAATCGTTCAATCTCCACAGCAACCGATTTCAGCCCTTCCTCGTTTATGTCAGCGATAATGAGATTAGCGCCCTCAACGGCAAACGCCAGAGCAGTCGCCCTTCCAATCCCGGAGGCTGCGCCAGTAACAAGCAAATTTTTATCTCGGAAATCTCTCATTGTTATATCTCATCATACTAGTTATATTTTACCAGAATAGACTTGAATTCAAATGAAAAAGTAGATATGATATACTACTAAGAGTACAAAAAATAGGGAGGGGAAAATTGAGTGAGTCAATATCAGTAATACTTCCTGTGTTTAATGAAAAGGACAATATTGAAAAAGCTGTCTCCTCAATAAGCACAACCTTTCCCCGGTTCACTAACAGTTTTGAAATCATCGTCGTCAATGACGGCAGCACCGATGGAACCTCAGAAGTTCTTAGTCGGTTGGCAGCAAACAATAAAACAGTTAAAGTAATTCATCATCAGGAGAACAAAGGGTATGGAGCATCACTCATCTCCGGGTTCAAGAGCGCAAAATACCCACTAGTCTTCTTTATGGACTCCGATCTTCAATTTGATATCTCCGAGATTCAGAAGTTACTGGATTATATTGATGAATTCGATATTGTTGCCGGCTATCGCGTAAAGAGAAAAGATTCCCCCTACCGTCTGGCCCTTTCCTCTCTCTTTAATTTCATAGTCCGCCATACCTTTGGCATCCCCATTCGTGATATTAACAGCGCCTTTAAACTCTTCCATCGGGACATTATCGATCAAATAGACCTCACTTCCCAAGGTTCGATGATAAATACTGAGTTTATTACCAAGGCCCTTCGGATGGGCAGTACCATTAAACAAGTCGGGGTTGCCCATTGCCCTCGGAAGGAAGGCAGGGAAACCGGGGGGAGTCTCAAGGTAATTCTCCGGGCAATCTTCGAGTTCGGTAAGCTGCGGCTAATTATTTAATCCAAATAATGCGTAAATGTAGGGGTTCAATTTATTGAACCCGATAAATATCGGGCTTGATGGCCTACTTCGCCGTAGCGGCTGCGAAGGCTGAAAATCAAGCCCCTACACTAAAAATAGTTACAAATAATTTGTTAATATACCAATAATTAGGATGTTTACGCATTATTTGGGTTTAATACTTATCCTGAGCTCTGCCCTACCTGCCCTGAGGAACTCGAAGGGCCTGTCGAAGGAAAAAATCCTTTACTTTCTCAAAGATTTCCCCTTTACCTCTATCCGGATCGAACCAAAGGATCTCTTTATCAGCCTTAAACCAGGTAAACTGCCTCTTAGCATACCTTTTGGTATTTCTCTTAATTAAACTGATTGCTTCTTTGAGATCATATTTCTTCCGGAGATACCCCAAAATCTCCTTATATCCCAGACCTTTCATCGATAGCAAATCTTCACCATGTCCCTTATTAAGCAAGGACTGAACCTCTTCCACCAGCCCCCTGCGGAGCATCTCTTCTACCCTTTGCTCAATCCTCCGGTAGAGCTCCTCTCTCTCCACTGTCAGCCCAATCTTGAGCACATCATAACTGTTCCCGCCAAAGCCGTGTTCCCTCTGCAGGGTGGATATCGGCCTACCGGTGAGTGAATATACCTCCAGAGCCCTTAGAACCCGGAAAGAGTCATGAGGATGAAGCCTTGAGGCCGTAACTGGGTCTACCTCAGCCAGTCTCTGATGGAGGTGCTGTTCACCCAGCCCCTCCAGCTCCTTCCTTAAGGTCGCCCGGATCTTAGGGGCTTTCCCTGCTCCTCCAAATAGACCTTTGGTCAGAGCCTTGATATAAAGGCCGGTTCCCCCCACAATAATAGCGTTCTTTCCCTCTTTAGTAAGTCTCTCAATAACTTGTCCTGCCCGGGTTCTGAATTCAGCAGCGCTGAAATCCTCATCTGGATAGACAAGATCAATACAATGGTGCCTGACCAGCTTCTGTTCCTCCCCGCTCGGTTTAGCAGTGCCGATGTCCATCCCGATGTAAACTTGCCTTGAATCGGCACACAGGATCTCGGCATTGACCTGTTGAGCCAGCTCAATCCCCATTCTTGTCTTCCCGCTGGCGGTAGGACCACAAATTATGACCAGCCGAGCCCTCCCTCGATTCCCTTGTCCATTATCTTCCATCTTGTTACCCTTTTACCCCGTTAGAAGACCCCGTCCGAACCTTCTATACATAACGACATAAATAATGCCGTATAAATTACTTAATTTGCGGATAATATTTCATCCATTATTATGCTGATAAATTCTAAATCCCAAATCCTAAACCCTAAACAAATTCTAAATTCAAATATCAAATGTTTAAAACAGTTCCTTCGACCCCGCCAAAGGCGGGGCTCAGGACAGGATTTTGAGTTTTGGATTTTGATCATTTGAAATTGTTTAGGATTTGGTGCTTAGTGCTTAGGATTTTATTCATCTGCCTGCATTTACAACACTACCCTATCTATGCACAATTACTTTTGTCGTTCTATATAACAGGGTTACCGCCGATTAAACATCTTCTCCAGTTCCTTAAAGCTTATTTCTTTTATCACCGGCCTTCCGTGGGGGCAGTGAGAGGAATATTCCACCTCATCCAGTTCCTTCAGCAGGCTTTCCATTTCCTTCTGGCTGAGGGCCTGGTTTGCCCTGACCGCGCTATGGCAGGCCATCAGGATGAGGAGCTTATCTATCTCCTCCTCCAGCTTCCTTGATTTAAAGCTAATGGACAGCTCATCAACCAGATCCCGGATCAGCTCACGATAGTTGGCCTTACTCAGGAGCTCGGGAACCGCCTTGAGGAGGAAGGTATTTCCTCCAAAGTGCTCTAAATCCATCCCCAATCCTTTTAGTTCCTCCTGATGCCTTTCCAGGGTCTTCGCCTCCTGAAGACTTAGCTCAATGGTCTCCGGGAAAAGGAGGATCTGCCGGGCAAGCTTAGCTCTGGAAAAACCTTCCTTCAGACGGACGAAAGCAATCCTTTCCTGGGCCGCATGTTGATCGATCAGGAATAGGCTCTCGGAATTCTGGCAGATAATATAGGTATTGGCAACCTGACCGATAATCTGAAGGGAGGAGTAAAACCCTTCTTTCCTGTCTGGGTAAGAAGACTCCGGTGTATAGGGTTCATCGCCCTTAACTTTAAGTTGATATTTCCTTCTGAACGTTCCTTTTGGGCTGATTCTCTTATCCTGGAAGGAATATTGCTCCAGGGCCTCTTGAACCCTTTTCTTATACCCCTTCACCCCATCGGTCTTGTCAGGCCTTTCCTCAACCTCCCAGGTGGGCTTACTCTTAACCCAGGGAGCCTCCCGGAGGGTATTCTGGAATGCAGCTACTATGGCGCCATGAACCCTATTTGGATCCCGGAATCTCACCTCTCTCTTGGTAGGATGAACATTAATGTCCACTAACTCGGTAGGCATTTCCAGAAACAGAACCGCCACTGGAAACCGGTTGCGTTGACCCAGATCCCGATAGGCCTCCAGGATAGCGTGGTTTATCACCCGATCCTGGATGAATCTGCGGTTGATGAAGGTATAGAGCCCTTTCGAGGAGGCTCTGGTATAATTTGGCTGGGAGGTATAACCGGAAACATCATAGCTGCCGGTGGTAAAGGAGATGGGAAATAGATTGCCTCTAACCTCACCTCCCAATGCCTCCACCGCCCTGTCTAAGGGGCTCAGAGTTGAGGGCGCCCTGAGGAGCTCCCTCCCGTTATGGGTAAGCTGAAAACCCACTTCGGAAAAGCCCAGAATGAATCTGCTTATTACCTCGGTTATCCATCCCAGCTCGGTGCTGTTACTTTTGAGGAATTTTCTTCGGGCCGGGGTGTTAAAAAACAGGTTTCTTGCCTCCACTTCGGTTCCCTGGGGACAGCCAGCATCTGTTACCTCCTGCACCTTTCCCCCTTCTATCCTGACCCTCGTTCCTACCAGAGAGCCTTCTACTTTGGTAGTCAATACCACCCGGGAGACCGAAGCGATGCTGGGAAGGGCCTCCCCCCGAAAGCCAAGGGTCCGGATGGAGAAGAGTTCCTCCTCACGGGATATTTTGCTGGTTGCCCACCGCTCAAAGGCAAGGGTGGCATCCTCTTTCTCCATTCCCTCGCCGTCATCAATTACCCGGATCAATCTTTTTCCTCCCTCTTCAATCTCCACCTGAATCTTTGAGCTCCCCGCATCCAGGGAATTCTCTATTAGCTCCTTTACCACCGAAGC
>JAUWWP010000042.1 GCA_030616835.1 Deltaproteobacteria bacterium
GATCTGATAATCGTCAGGGCAATGAATGAAGAAATTAAAAACAGTTTATCACCAATTGGATCAAGATAGGAGCCTAATTTAGTAATCTGATTAAGAGCCCGGGCGAGGACACCATCAAGGAAATCGGTTAGTCCACCCACTATCAGGATAATCAGCGCCACCGGATAATTGCCGCGAAACAAAAGGAGTATGAAAAACGGGACTAAGAGAATGCGCAGCAGACTAAGGCAGTTCGGTAAGTTCATACCGGTAGGGAAACTCTTGAGTTTGTAAAAGGTTAATTAATTCTTTCTCCAGAGTATAGGCAGTGCCCATTACTTCAAGCTTTAAGGTTATTGTCCCGGGAGAAATGCTTAGTAAATATATACCCTGGAGGCCCGGGATCCGATCCTGGAGGGCCTTTTCAAGTTTTGCTAAGTCATTGTGAGTAGAGATTCCCGAGATCGCCATCTGGACAGCACTTGTTTTTATTATCTGTCTCCTCTCCCATTGGTCTAAAATCTCTTCCATTAAGGTATCAGTGAGCTCGGCCGCTGCTTTCCTCAGTGCTTCACCTCCTGCCTTTACCGGGCTAATCCCGATGGAAGCAGCAGTCCTGGTGCAAGTGGCCACTGCCTTCCCCGTGTCAGCACTAATGGCTCGGGCAGAGATATTAGCCTGAGCTGAGCTCATTGTGGAGCCAGGGACATTCTCCACCAATCGGGTCTGAGCATTGCCATAGATTATTGTGTCGGCACCGGACCCCCTGACTAACCTCTGAACTAATTGATCATCCAAAGAAGTGTTGTAAAATCCCCCTAAATCCCCCTTTAGTAAAGGGGGACTTGAAAAGCTTAAGGTATTCTCGGCCAAATCCGGTTCGGAAAGAGCGGACCGGTCGATAATAATAAAGCCTTCCTGGCTAAACCTTTCCATAATTTCTCTCTCTGCCAGATTTGATTCAATCTGACTGCCCGGTGCCTTCCCCCAATCACTGGTAGGCCAATGCTCAGTAATCATAATTATTATTTTGGGTTTTCCTCCTTTTTTAGGCAAGAGACCCAAGGCGTCCAGATCAGCCTTCAAATCACTTAATGATACTGTGGCTTCAATCTTAACCCGATAGATGTCACCCACAACTTCCTCAGTAAGAAGTTTATATTCTCTAATGTATTTTGAGCTCTGGGTATAGATCTTGTCTATTAACAATTGGTAGTTTTCCGCTAAAGTCTCTGAATAAACCAGATTAGCTATTGACTGCTCAACTGCCTTTTGCAAAGCCTTATTTTTAGCACCACTGCGGGCGGAAGCGATATCCCGGTGGCTAATATCCTCCGCCCCCTCCACACAGATCTGCCTTGATTGAAAGGCATCCTGAGCCCAGCTTAGCCCGCTGAGGCAGGTAAGTAGGGGCAATTCATGAAATGCCCCTACACCAATCCCCAGAAATAAAGCAAGCGCAATCCTAATCGATGACAATAATAGCCTCTCCATTACTCAAAAAACTATGATCCTTTATCAGAGCACGTAATTTTTGGGCATCAGCATTACTGATAATAATATCGCGGGAGCCAGGCCCGGCAAGCCTAATTCCTTTAACAATCAAAGGATTTTTTCCTACCCGCTTCTCCTTTTGGGATAAGGAGAGATCCCGAAGATATCCCACCACACCCCACTTACCCAGTCCTTCCGAAGAGATAAAGGAGCTGCTATAAACTTCCTTTCCTTCCTCATCCATGATCTTTGGAGCCAGAACAGGAGTAGCTTTCAACCCCCTGGTATCGATAATCACACCCGTATTCGCCTTTTCATCAACCCTAACCGCGGCTTTCCGTTCTGCAGTAGTAAGGATTAGATTGATTAGGGGACCAAAGAGAGGAAGCTCAACAATTATTTTTACCCCTCCATCAGAAAAGTATGTGGTCTCGATGATCTCGGCACTTCGGATCAACTCCTGCACCTTTGAACTGATTACATCGCTTTCCTCGATCTTCTGTTGGAAGGTAATCCGAAAGTCGATTGGTACTGCTTTGATTGTCTTCAGTAGATTTTCCAGGGCTTCCTTCTTTGCCTCCCGATCCGCTCCTAAGGTAGTCGGGGATAGCTCGGAGACCTGAGGATTTGGTATTCCGTTGCCCATGGCCCGGATTGTTAGTCTGGTCCAGTTAACCTCGCCATGGCCCATAACCTCTATTACCTCCAAAGGGCTATTTTTGAATAAACCTCCATGAGAAGACTCTCCAAAAAAAAGGGAGATCAAGATTGACCCAAGGAAGATAACCAAGAAATGAGCTAATTTGTTCATATAAGTCCAAATGTCAAATCATAAAAAAATCCAAATGACAAAACTCAAATGCCAAATGAATGTCAAATGACTAAATGTCAAATATCAACTGAGAAACCCTAAATCCTAAATCCTAAATCCTAAATAAATTCTAAATTCAAATACCAAATTTTTAAACCTTGTTTTTTATTTTGTATTTTGATCATTTGATATTATTTAGGATTTGGTGCTTAGTGCTTAGGATTTATTTATATATTTTGTCATTTGAACTTTGAACTTTGTTTGAACTTTGGGCTTTGACATTTGTCATTATTTCCTCTACTTTTAGCTTCCTCTTTCAAAAAACTTAAGCTTAGGCGACGGCTTGGCTGGGTAGATAGAAGAGATTCCATGCTTGTAGATTAATCTATATCCTTTATCTTCTACAATTAAAGAGAAATTGTCAAAGCTGATGATTATACCTTCAACCTTTTCCCCTGAAAGCAGTTCGATAATTACGTTTAGCTTCTCCCTTCGCACCTGATTTAAGAATTGATCTTGAACATTAAATTGACTCTTTGTCATAGATTCTTTCTCCTTTTTGGAAGAGGGAAATTTATTAGTGAGAGGGTTCTTTGAGCTCTCCCCAATTCTATACTTTAGGACCATAATCAATTAAATTAAATCCAAATGACAAAATCCAAATGTCAAATAAATGTCAAATGGCTAAATGTCAAAAGATTTTTTCTTTTTTAAAAGAATCTTTGAACTTTGAGCTTTGGACTTCATTTGAACTTTGAGTTTTGACATTTGACATTATAATTACTGGAGATATATTGTATTGGCTCCAAAAAGCTCCTGCACCCTCTCCATTAGTAAATTACTGGGATTTACCTTAAGATCATCCGGGAGCGAGATAATCGTTTCACTCTGGTTGGGAATAATTAGATGGAGATAGCTCCGACAGTTTCCTTTATAAAGTTGTAAAATCTCTTTAAGCCCGCCCAGCTTATCTTTGGTCAGCTCGGGGATAGCGAGCCGGAAGTGAATGCTTTTCGCAAAAATCTCCTTTCCCTGAGAAAGGGGAACAATCTCCGAGGCCAATATCTTTACATTCTC
Organism: Deltaproteobacteria bacterium; assembly: GCA_030616835.1. GTDB lineage: Bacteria > Desulfobacterota. The sequence continues at coordinate 3,362 of JAUWWP010000042.1, forward strand.
CTCTGCTCTTTCCAGCTTCCCTTTAAGGAGAATTGGCACTTGACCTCTTAGGAGTTGGGAGGAGCGCTCAAAGAGGGAGGAGAAAACAGTTATTTCCACCGAGCCCTTGAGGTCCTCCAGGGCCACGAAGGCCATTCGTTCTCCTTTCCGGTCAGTGATCTCTCTAATCGTAGAGGCGATCCCCCCCAGGCAGACTTCACACCCACTGGGAAGGGTTATTATCTTAGCGGTATCGGTATCGGTGTATTTTTTCAGGTCATCGGCATAATGAGTGAGTGGATGACCGGTGATGTAAAAGCCCAAAGCCTCCTTCTCAAAGGCTAATTTTTGACTTATAGGCCACTCTTCCATAGGGGGGAGCTCCTCCCTCCTGCCTTCCCCCGATTTCTCGTAACCCGAGGTCTCAAACATATTAAGCTGGCCCTGGCTCTTATCCCTCTGCATTCTGGCTCCCATCTCCATTTCCCTCTCATAGAATGAGGCTAATTGGGAGCGATGAGCTCCACAGAAATCAAAGGCACCACACTTAATCAGGCTTTCAACCACCTTTTTATTGACTCTTCTTAGATCAACCTTCCGGCAGAAATCGAGCAACGAAATGAAATTACCATCCTGATGCCGAGCAGACAGGATTGCTTCAATGGCCCCTGCTCCTACATTCTTTACGGCTGCCAAACCAAAGCGAATCTTCTCCCCGACTACGGCAAAATCCCGGTCGCTCTCGTTGACATCAGGAGGAAGAACCTCAATACCTTGTTCTCGGCCCTGGGAGATATATTTAATGATCTTATCGCTATCTCCCATTTCACTGGTAAGGAGAGCGGCCATGAATTCCAGGGGGTAGTGGGCACTGAGATAGGCAGTTTGGAAGGCCATCATTGCATAAGCAGCACTGTGGGATTTGTTAAAGCCATACCCGGCAAACTCGGCCATAAGATCAAAGACCTTCTCCGCCTTTCGCTGAGCTATCTTGTTACTTTTAGCCCCCTTTAAGAATTTTTCCCGCTGCTGATTCATCTCATCAGGTAATTTCTTAGCCATTGCCCGGCGCAGGATATCAGCGTCTCCCGGAGAAAAGTTAGCAAGCCTGCGGGCAATCTGCATCACCTGTTCCTGGTAAAGGATTATTCCGAAGGTGCCCTCCAATATTTCCCGGAGCTCTTCCAGTTCGTAGCGGATGGGCTTTTTCCCTTGTTTCCTCTCAATAAACTCATCCACCATCCCGCTCTTCAGTGGCCCTGGTCGGTAAAGAGCAATCAGATCAATGAGTTCCTCGAAGCGTTCCGGTCGGAGCCTAACCAAGAGGTCTCTCATCCCCGAGCTCTCTAACTGGAATACCCCGGTAGTCTTTCCTTTCCCGAGTAATTGATAGGTCAGAGGGTCCCCCAGGCTTATCTGTTCAAATTTTAGCTCTATCCCCCGGTCCTGGATGAGCAGCCTCTTGGCCTTTTCAATGAGCGTCAGTGTTTTTAAGCCCAGAAAATCAAATTTAATGAGCCCAATTGTCTCCAGTGCTTTCATATCGTACTGGGTAACAGAATTTCCTTTGTTATCTTGATAAAGAGGCAGATATTCCTCTAAGGGCCTGTCGGAGATAACTACCCCGGAGGCATGAGTGGAGGCATGCCGGGTCAGACCCTCCAGCGAGCGGGCAATAGATAGAACTTTTCTTATCCGCTCATCTTCTGCCTCCAGCCTTCGGAGCTCCGGCTCCTGGGCCAGGGCTTCTTCAAGAGTAATCTTAATTACATTGGGGACAAGTTTGGCAATCCTATCCACCTCGGCGTAGGGTAGATCCAGGGCTCTCCCCACATCTCTGATTACCGCCTTAGCCATCATTTTTCCAAAGGTGGTGATATGGGCTACCTTCTGCCTTCCATACTTTTCGATTACATACTGGATTACCTGATCCCGCTCCTCCATGCAAAAATCCATATCGATATCAGGCATACTTTTGCGTTCCGGGTTAAGAAACCTTTCAAAGAGCAGGTCGTAGGCAATAGGGTTAATATCGGTAATGTTTAGGGCGTAGGCTACCAGGCTGCCGGCAGCCGATCCCCTTCCTGGTCCAACCGGGATATTCCGAGATTTGGCATAATTGATAAGATCCGCAACAATCAGGAAGTAATCCGAGAGGCCAACCTTTTTAATAATCTCAAGCTCTTCCTCCAGGCGGTGACGGTAGGTATCTTCCACACCGCGGACTTCTTTAACTGAAGCGAGCCGTTTTTCCAATCCTTCGCGGGCGGAGCTCTCTAAATAATCTTCCCGGGTTGTCTTCTCCGGAACGGAAAAAACTGGAAAATGGTATCCGCCTAATTCAAGTCTTAGATTACACGCCTGGGCTATCTCTAATGTACTTTCAATCGCCTCCGGGCACCAGTGAAAAAGTTCCTCCATCTGCTGAGGTGACTTAAAATAGAACTCTTCGGTAGAGAATTTCATCCGATCAGTATCCTTGAGCTTCTTCCCGGTCTGGATACAGAGCAATACCTCATGGGCTCCGGCATCCTCCTTCCTTAAATAATGGCAGTCATTGGTAGCAACTAAAGGAATGGATAACTCCCGGCTCAGCTCGACCAGAGCCTGATTTACTTTCTCCTGTTCGGGAATCTTATTTTCTTGAATCTCCAGATAAAACCTTTGATTATCGAAGATCTGTTGGTAGCACTGCGCTTTCCTGGTGGCTTTCTCTTTGTCTCCGATACTGAGCAGGTGGGGTACTTCTCCATGGATACACCCACTCAGGGCGATAAGGCCTGCATTATATTTCTCGAGAAGTTCCATATCCACCCGGGGTCGATAATAAAAGCCTTCAAGATACCCTGCGGTAACTAATCTTAACAGATTTTGGTAGCCGCAGTAATCTTTGACGAGGAGGGTAAGGTGACATGAGCTCTCGGAGCCCCCCTTGACCGATTTTTCAAAACGGCCTTGGGGAGCCAGGTAGAGCTCACAACCGATGATAGGCTTGATCCCGTATTTATATGCCTCCTGGTAGAATTCGACGGCTCCGAACATATTGCCGTGGTCGGTAATAGCCAAGGCCGGCATCCGATAATCTTTAGCCCGGCTCATCAGATCGTCAATCTTAATTGCCCCATCTAAAAGGCTGTACTGGGTATGGAGATGGAGATGAACGAAATTGCTGTGTTGCATAATTACTCTACTGCAATTCGGCCATAATATAATAATTACTTTCCCCAGGGGAAGGCTGAACGAAGCAAAATACCAAATCCATTAAATCCAAATGCCAAAATCCAAATATCAAATGAATGTCAAATGACTAAATGTCAAATATCAACTGAGAAACCCTAAATCCTAAATCCTAAATCCTAAATAAATTCTAAATTCAAATACCAAATGTTTAAACCTTGTTTTTTATTTTGTATTTTGATCATTTGATATTATTTAGGATTTGGTGCTTAGTGCTTAGGATTTATTTATATATTTTGTCATTTGGACTTTGGATTTCATTTGAACTTTGAGCTTTGTCATTTGACATTCAGCCTTCGTAGCCAGCCACCTTCGCCGGAGCTAAAGCGGCGGCTGAACTACGGCGAAGTAGGCTTAGATATTCTTCCGACATACTCAGGACAGGCACTAAAGGGGCGCCCCTAAATATTTTCTTTATATCCAAATTACAGAGTTACTCTAATTGGTAGTTTGGTGCCTCTCGGGTAATGATCACATCGTGCACATGGCCTTCCCTGAGCCCGGCGGTAGTGATCCGAATGAATTTAGCCTTAGTTTGCAATTCCTCGATATTTTTGCTCCCTAAGTATCCCATTCCTGCTCTTAAGCCGCCTAATAACTGGTAAATGCTGAAAGAAAGTGCTCCCTTATATGGCACCCTTCCTTCGATTCCTTCCGGGACCAATTTAATTTCTTCGTCTATTGCTTCTTGAAAGTAACGGTCATGGCTTCCTTGTTTCATTGACTCTAAGGATCCCATCCCTCGGTATACTTTAAAGCTTCTTCCCTGGAAGAATACGGTCTCTCCGGGACTCTCCTCAGTTCCGGCAAAAAGATTTCCAATCATCACTGAATCGGCTCCTCCTGCCAGAGCCTTGGTTATATCTCCGGAAAACTTAATCCCCCCATCAGCGATCACGGGAATCCCATACTTTTTGGCAACCAGAGAACATTCTTTGATCGCCGTCATCTGTGGCACTCCTACCCCCGCAATTACCCTGGTGGTGCAGATTGAGCCGGGTCCAACTCCTACCTTCAACCCATCAACTCCTTCCTTAATCAGGCTTTCAGCTCCCTCTTTGGTAGCTACATTCCCGGCAATCAATTCACATTCCGGGAAGGTCTTCTTAATATCTCTAATTGTCTCCCCGACCCTTTGAGTATGAGCATGGGCGGTATCGATGACAATAACATCTACCCCCATAGCAAGCAAGGCCTCTACTCTCTTCAATTCATCCTTGGTTGTTCCAACCGCTGCTCCTGCTAAAAGTCTTCCCTGTTCATCTTTACTGGAAAGGGGAAACTTGATGGTTTTCTCTATATCCTTAACGGTAATTAATCCCTTTAGGTTTCCGGCATCATCCACAACCAGAAGCTTTTCGATTCGATTTTGGTGCAAGATCTCAATAGAGTGCTCCATAGTAATTTCCGGGGGAGCGGTGATCAGATTTTCCCTGGTCATTACCTGCGAGACCTTCTGATCCATGTTCTTCTCAAAACGAAGATCTCTGTGGGTCAAGATCCCAACTAGCTTTCTTCCCTGCACCACCGGGACTCCGGAGATATTATATCTTCTCATAATCGCCAGGGCCTCAGATATCTTTTGATTGGGCTGAACGGTAATAGGATCGGTGATGATTCCACTCTCGAACTTCTTTACTTTCTCTACCTCCGAGGCCTGAACTTCAATACTGAGGTTTCTATGGATCACTCCTATCCCCCCCTCCTGTGCCATTGTAATTGCTGTCCTTGCCTCGGTAACCGTATCCATTGCCGCACTTAACAGGGGGATGTTTAACTTTATTGATTTTGTCAGACGGGTTGAGAGATCCGCATCTTTCGGAAGGATTTTGGATTCGGCAGGAAGTAGAAGTAAATCGTCAAAGGTGAAGCCCTCCTTCAACTCTTCATCAATCATCTCCCATCTCCTTTTATTAACTATACAACTTTTAGGTAGAAACCTAATATAGAAATTGGCTTATGTCAAGGGAAAGTTTAGTGGATTTACCCGAAAATTCGGTTTAACCCTTTACTTGGTTGATACCTGTCCTGAGCCTGTCGAAGGAAAAGACGAAACGAGCCCCGTAGAAATAAGTTGCTAAATGTGATTACCTTCGATAAATATCGAGAATTTTTGACGGGGCGAGCAGCGCAACCGAATGACGAATAACTAATGGGAGTCTGATTAACTTGTCCTAAGCTTGTAGAAAAAGGGGAGTTCAGCAGAGAAGTCCGAACTCCCCGAAAAAGGCTTGATTTTATTCTGTGTCTTCAGGCAAGCTAATCTTAAGGAGGAGGGATCTGTAATCTTTGACCAACGGTAAGCGAACTGGGATTACTGATCTTATTGGAATTTGCCTCGTAGATTTTCTTCCAGAGGCGAGCATTCCCATAATAGCGGGCTGCCAACCAATGTAAGTCTTCTCCTTCTTTTACTGTGTGAACAATTGTGGCAGAAAGTACCGGTGGCAACATAGCTACTACTGTTCCCGGAAGTGGCTGGGGGATTTTCATACTTCGGGGAGCGACTCGAGCAGTTGTAATCGGAGGAGGGGTAGCTATGCTGGGTACTGGTGCTGGCTCAGCGACCTCAGCCGGTGGCTCTACCATCATTTCATCTTCCGAGAGACCTGATGAAAGGGGTGCCGGAGTGACAATTCTGGGCCCCATGGCTGCTTCTTCTTCGGGCAGAAGAGCAGATTCCTCCATAGGGGGAGTGACCACTTCTGGTACCTCGGTAACTTCCTCCATAGGTAACTCTTCAACTGCGACCTCCTCTACTGAGGGCGCTTCCTCCACCGGAACCTCTTCAACTGCGACCTCCTCTACTGGGGGCGCTTCCTCCACCGGAACCTCTTCAACTGCTATTTCCTCTACTAAGGGCGCTTCTTCCAGAGGAACCTCTTCAACTGCTATTTCCTCTACTAAGGGCGCTTCTTCCAGAGGAACCTCTTCAACTGCGAACTCCTCTACTAAGGGCGCTTCCTCCAGAGGAACCTCTTCAACTGCGAACTCCTCTACTAAGGGCGCTTCCTCCACAGGAACCTCCTCAACTGCGATCTCCTCCACCGGAACCTCCTCAACTGCGATCTCCTCTACTGGGGGAGCTTCCACAGGGACCTCCTCAACTGAGATCTCCTCTACTGGGGGAGCTTCCTCAGGGACCTCCTCAACTGAGATCTCCTCTACTGGGGGAGCTTCATCGATCGCTAATTCCTCCTCAAAGTCAAACTCCTCATCCAGCTCTAAATCTTCCTCCAATCCCAGCTCTTCATCTTCAAAGAGGAATTCATCTTCGTCTATCAGCTCTTCCTCTTGACCATGAACCTTTGGATGCGAAAGTGTTAAGAGGAGCAAAAAAGAGCCAAAGAGAATAATGGTCAATACAGAGAGTACTTTTTTCATTTTTCACCTCCTTGTAAATCTATTATATTATAAACGATTTTCAACTTTTTTCAAGAAATTTTTTGAAAAATTGTTAAAAAATCTGTTATTCGGACATAACGAAAAGATTTGGAATTCTCATGCTTTCTCCCAGGGGAAATCAATTTCCCCTTTTTAACGCCTCTATTGTAGGGGCGGACCTCTGTTTAAGCCTGCTTAATCCGTCTTAGGGGGAGGATTCGGGCCGACTTATGTCCAAATTGGGGTCCAGTAATAAAAAGATTGACAATGGCTATTTGTGTATGATATTAGAATATCTATTCTATAATTGAATGATTTTTCATATTTTGAGTAAATAATTCAGTTTCTTCGTCAGACTCAGGACAAGCCCTTTGACAGGCTTATGACAAGTATGCAGGCATTATCAAGGAAAGAGCGGGAGAGGCTACGCCAGCGTCAGGAGATACTGGAGGCAGCTCAAAGGGTTTTTTCAACCAAGGGATTCCATAAATCTACGGTAAATGATATTGCCCTGGAGGCCGAATTTGGTGTAGGGACTATCTATAAGCATTTCCCCAGCAAGGAGGATCTGTATTTTTCCCTGATTGAAAATAAGATCGATGACCTTGGCTTATTCCTCCGGGAGAGTGTCGAAGCCCAAAATGCCCCGGTTGAGAAGATTAGGGCATTGATTGGAGCCCAATTACAGTATTTCGAGAAGAATGAGGACTTCTTCAGGATCTACATCTCTGGAATATCAGAGTTGGAGGGAAAGATTAAATCGAGGTTGCATTCAAAGATCCTTGAAAGATACCAGAGATATTTAATCTATGTCTCCGGTATCTTTAAGGAGGGGATAGAAAGAGGATGCTTTAAAAAAATTGATCCTCTGAAGATGGCGGTGGGGCTTCTGGGAATGCTAAATAGCTTTATTTCCTACTGGATTCAGACAGATAATTCTGAAAAACTTACCATAAATGTCGAGAGTATCTATCAATTGATCATCGAGGGCGTTGGCAGGGAAGGGCGTTTAGCAGGGAGTAGCAGGGAGTAGCAAGGAATAGCAAGGAATAGCCTTGTCCGCCATAGTCCCGATGGACATCGGGACGACGGCGGAAGGGAATAGCATCCGCCGACGCCAAAGGCTATGGCGGATTAAAAGGAATAGCAAAGAGTAGCAGGGACTTGAACCCTTGAATCCTATCTGGAGCTAATTGCTGGAGAAAGGGAGGATTGTTGATGGGTAAGGACAATTGGGGAAAAGGAACTTTTTTATTGGTTTTGCTTCTGGGAATATTCAGGCTTTCTCCAGCGGCTGCCCAGAGGGAAATTACTTTGGAAGAGGCTACCGAGATGGCCCTGGAAAAGAACAAGGCAGTGCTGGTGGCAAAGGAGGGGCTCAACATTGCCCGCGGACTACAGACCCAGGCCCGCTCGGTTTTCATGCCGAGGCTGGACGCTAAGGCTTCCTATACATTATTTGAAGAAGTACCATTAATTGAGATGCCGGGAATGGAAATGGATATTGTTGGTGAGCTTGGTGGCGTGCCGTTTGAGGGCAAAATTACAAAGGAACCTACGACTGAAAAGTTTGATTTTACTTACGACTATATGGCAGATTTTACGCTTACCCAGCCGCTTTTTACCGGGGGAAAGATCTGGCATGCCAATCGGCAGGCCAGCTTAAATTACCGGGTAGCCCGGGAGAAGTATCGGCAGGCAAGAGAGGGAGTCATCCTTCAGGTTAAGA
>JAUWWP010000147.1 GCA_030616835.1 Deltaproteobacteria bacterium
TTACCGGTGGACTGTTGACCGGGGCGATAACTGAGGAGAGTCTCAAGGATCTTATTGAAAAAGGAATGGGAATGCCATGGGAGCTTGCAGTAGCAGTTCTTGGAGACTTCGATACACAGTGCAATGGCGATAATGCTTACTCGGTGCTGCTGCATTCTACTGCCGAGCGGGTAACCCTTTATGAAGTGCCGCCATGGTATTAGTATCAGAGAGCGAGTAGAATCCCCCTAAATCCCCCCTACCCCCCGATGGCCATCGGGGGGTAGGGGGGATTTGATCCGAAAATAACTTTTCATCCTCAGGATAAAGTAATTCCGGATAGGGCACGATCAGCCCCCGGGAGTTATCTTTAACTTCCGGGGGCTTTTTTTCATTGTGGTTTTTTCCTTGACTTTCGGGTTGAAAGGGGATATATTATCAGCAGATGGCAAACGGTAAGAAGCTGTATATTCAGACCTTTGGCTGCCAGATGAATGTCCGGGATTCGAGGAGGATGGCCAGCATTATGCAGAGCCTCAGCTATGAGCCTACCGAAGAGCCTTCCCGGGCCGACCTGATCCTCATTAATACCTGCAGCATCCGGCAGGAGGTAGAGCATAAGACCTACAGTGCCCTGGGACGCCTCCGGAGGCTTAAGGCAAGAAGACCGGAGCTCATCCTGGGGGCTGCCGGCTGTGTGGCCCAGCAGGAAGGAGAGGCACTGCTCAAGAGGTTTCCCTATCTCGATCTGGTAGTCGGGACTCATCAGGCTCACCGCCTTCCGGAGCTTCTCAGGACGGTTAGGGAAAGAAAGGAGAGAGTTGCGGTTACTGATTTCCTGGACGGCAATCCGGATCGGTTTCAAGGCCATACCTTACAAATTCCAAATCCCAAATCCCAAATCCCAAATAATGGAAACCGGGTCAAGGCCCTGGTAACGATAATGGAAGGCTGTGATAACTATTGCTCCTATTGCATTGTCCCCTATGTTAGGGGAAGGGAGGTCAGCCGGAGCAGCGAGGATATCCTGCGGGAGATAAGGGAGCTGGCTCGATCCGGGGTTAAGGAGGTGACTCTGATCGGGCAGAATGTTAATTCCTATGCGGGATATGGTTCAAATACTCTCCCTTCTACTGATAAGGGAACTGCTTTACCTGGCCTGCTCAAGCTGATAAACGAGATCGCGGGGCTATTCCGAATCCGCTTTACTACCTCGCATCCCCGGGATCTTTCGGAAGAGTTGATCAAGGCCTTCGGAAGGCTGGAGAAGCTATGTGAGCATATCCATCTTCCGCTTCAGTCCGGATCAGATTTCATTCTCCGGCAGATGAATCGGGGATACTGCCGGGAAGATTATCTCCGTAAGGTAGCAGAGTTGCGCCGGGCCTCACCAGGGATTGCCATATCTACCGATATTATGGTAGGATTTCCCGGAGAGAGGGAAGAGGATTTTACCGATACCCTAAATCTGCTGGAGAAGGTTCGCTTTGAGGCAATCTTTTCATTCAAGTTTTCGCCCCGGCCGCCGACTTTAGCCTCGAAGCTCTCCGGAGAGATCCCGGAAGAGGAGAAAAGCCGCCGACTCCGGCTTCTCCAGGCAGTACAAAAGCAGATCACCCTCGAGAAAAATCGGGGGTTAGTTGGAAAAGAGGAGGAGATATTGGTTGAGGGCCAGAGCAAGAGAGACCCAGACTGGCTTACGGGAAGAACACTTTCCAACCGGGTAGTTAATTTCCCCGGAGAGAAGAGCCTTGTTGGTCAGTTGGTACCAGTAAAGATCACCGAGGCATATCAAAATTCTTTAAAAGCGGAGATTCTTTAAAGGAGGTAAAATGCTCTTAGAAATGACGGTTAAAGGACTAACCATTGATCCTCTTACCAGCACCCCCGTTGTTATTCTTAAGGATGCTGAGGGGAAAAATGCCGTACCCATCTGGATAGGGCTAATGGAGGCGAGTGCCATCGCCACTGAGCTGGAAAAGATCCAGCTTTCCCGTCCGATGACTCATGATCTGATGCGAAATATCCTGGAATCTCTGGACGCAAAGGTGGTAAAGATTGTGGTCAATGATCTGAGAGACAATACTTTCTATGCGCTTATACATATTATGGTCGGATCCCAGGAGATTGTTATTGACTCTCGGCCCAGCGATGCTATTGCCCTGGCTTTACGGACCAGTTCTCCCATCCTGGTGGATAAGAAGGTAGTCACCAAGTCAAGGAAGATAGATCTGATGAAGAAGGAGGAAGGGCTTAGTGAGGAAGAGAGTAAGAAGAGGTGGGCCGAGATATTGGAAAAACTCTCTCCCGATGATTTTGGCAAGTATAAAATGTAACATAACCTCTACCTCCGGAAAACTCCCTTCCATTATCCTCGTCTACTGGAGCCCCGTATTTCTATATGCTCTGTTTATATTCTTATTTTCTTCAAGGCCAGTGCCCTCCGGTATTCCTGAAATATTTTTCTTAGATAAGCTTCTGCATATAATAGAATACGCAGTTCTGGGGCTTCTTCTGATCCGTTCTTTCGAGAACTCTCGTTTTCCCCAATCCTTTAAGGCGAGGAGCATACTATCGGTTCTTATCGCGGCCGCCTATGGCCTGAGTGATGAGATTCACCAGCATTTTGTCCCCTCCCGAGAGGCGAGTATTTACGATTTGTTGGCCGATGCCATTGGGGCATTTTTGGGAGTTTTGGCTTACATTACCTTTACTTCAGGGAATAGCAGGGACTTGAATCCTTGAATCCTATCTATTGACATTTGCATTCAACCTTCGTAGTCCCGATGGACATCGGGACGAAGTAGGCTAAGGTGGGGATGAATAAATTGATTTCCGAAAGCGTGGAATATTTCCCCCTTTCTCTCTATAAGCAAGGGACAAAGATTCTGACAATTACGCAGTTAGATAAGCTCTCGGATACTGTCCTGGACTCCCTTATTGAGGAAAGCGGGGCCCAGGGAGGTGTGCTCTGGTTGAGGGATATTGAACAACCTGATCAATTTGTGCTCAGTGCTGCCCGAGGGCTGATCAAACTGGAGGATGAGATACCCTGCTTTAAATCTTCGGGCTCAGATCTCAAGCCAGAAGGCTTCCCGTTTAGGGGTTCTAACCCAAAAATTCATAAGGACTGCCTTTATGTCCCGTTGAGTTCAGAAGGAGAACTTCTGGGACTGGCTAAAATCACCGAGAGGCCGGGCGGGAAGAAACTCGGCTTAAGGGAACGGAAGGTTGCCCAGACTATCGGCGCTTTTTCCGGGATTGCCATCAAAAATGCCCGGAGGCTGGAAGAGTTGGGGAGGAAAGGATTTAAAGATAATACTACCGGAAGTTATAATCTTGCATATCTTTCTGATTATATTGAAAAAGAAATCCGTAAAGCACGACGCTACAATCGAACTTTCTCCTTGATGGGATTGAAAATCGATAATTACCAGGAGATCCAAAAGAATTTTGGCCAGACCCTTCTGGCCCAGGCAGTGGAAAGAATTATCCTTTCCCTGAGTGAGCTTCTTCGGGAATCAGATATCATTGCCCGGATCAGTGAAAGGGAAATATATATCTTTCTGCCCGAAACCGATTATTTTGGATCCATTATGTCAGTCCGGAGGATTGATAAGGTCCTAAGATCCAAAAGGTATATTAGCGATTCTGAGAGGAGTCCAGAGGATCTGGGGGAGCTATTTGTTAGTATGGGTTCGGCTGCCTTCCCCCGGGATGGCACCGATTTCGACTTCCTGACAGTTAAGATTACCAGCATGATGGAGGAGCACCGTAGCAGCATCTATACAAAATTAAATCTGGAGGAGAAGAGCTTCTGGGAGGTAGTGGATCTTCTCTTGGGCAAAGAGGGATATAAAGCCGCGGAAGATATTAAGGGACTCAGTCGACATCATATCTTCACCCCTTCCCTGATAAACCAGACCCAAAAGGTTATCTTTCGGGAGATTTCTCAGAACCTGGATATGAGAGGGATCTTGTATCTGGGGGTTCAACGAATAGATCCGGGAATGAGCCTTCTGGAAAATCATCAGATCATCGAAGCTTCGGCTACCAGGATCTTTATCCTCGGGCAGTCCGCCGGAGCTAAAGGAAAGAAAGATAAAAGCTGGGATATCCCCCAGATAACCCCAGTATTTTTATCGGATGAGCGGATACTTCAGCATACCTTTATCCTTTATCTTAATGAAGATTATGCCTACGGCCTCATCTGTCGGAGAGGTAAACGGGGCAAGCTGTTTGGATTTCATACCGGGGATTCCACTCTGGTGGAGAGACTGGTATTCAAGCTCCAGGAGAGTTATATGCTCAAAAAGCAGCTATAATTCCTTCGACAAACTCAGGACAAGTTGCCATGAGCCTATAACGTAGACCAGCAGTTAATTCTATGAACAGGATTGAAGGTTTTAAAATTTTAATTGCTGACCCCGATCAGGTCTCGGTTGTGCTACTGAAGGATGCTCTGCGAGCCAAGGGTTATAAAGTCCTGAATGCCCTCGATGGAGTAAAAGCCCTGGGGCAGGCTATAATCGAGCAACCGGATCTGATTCTGGCAGATATAGCCCTTCCTATCATTAATACCAAAAAACTGAAGCAGATCATCCGCGCCAACCCCCGCACCAAAAGTATCCCGATAATTTTTATGTTCTCTCAATCTGTAGAGCCTCGGGGTTTCCAGGGCTATCAGAACCGATTTCTTTCGAAACCACTAGACCTGGAGAAAGCGGTCTCTTTGGTTGAATCTCACTTCCGTAAGCTAAGAAGGGTTCAGGAGGTCACCCGGGTGGATAAAGAGATCGAGGGCGATCTATCTCAGATTCCCCTGGTGGATTTCCTTCAGATTTTATCCATGAATAAGAAGGATGGGACAATAACTATCTCCCGGAATGGGCAGAAAGGCTTTATCTACCTCCAGGATGGAAGGATAATCAATGCTATCATCGACAAAATAGAGGGGGTAAAGGCCCTATTCCGCCTATTTTTCTGGGGAGAGGGGAAGTTGGAATTTGTTCCTCAACGTCCTGCCTCTCCGGTAAGGATTCAGAGCCCCACTGATAATCTGCTGATGGAGGGGATGCGCCAGTTAGATGAGTGGGAAAAGCTAAAGGGAGAGTTTCCTGATGCCAATTCCCTGCTGAAGCTCAAAGTGGATGTATCTCAGCTTCCCAAAGGCCTGCGTGCGATTACCCAGGAGGTCTTTCTCCTCCTGGAGTTTTATTCCAGGGTGAAAGACATAGTTGATAACTGCTCCTTCCCTGATTACGAGGTTTACCAAACCCTTCAAAACCTACTTAATAATGGGATTATCGAGGAGGTGAAGAAAGCCGGCAAAGAGAAAAAGGTAGCAGAGAAGGCCTTGCTTTCCCCGGAGTTAGTTCTTAGGATTAAAGAGGAACTTTCTACTGTTAGGAGGCTAAAGCTTTCCAGGGAATTTGGCAAGATAGTTGTTCTTCCCTCAAGCCTGGAGAATACTAAATTTCTGGTTAACGCCTGTAGCACCATTCCCGGATTTAGCATCAATCGGGATCTAATCTCTGATTATCGCTCGAAGACTCGGAACACTCAAGCCTATCAAATCGGAAATCTGGGTAGTATTCGTTTGAGTGAGAATGTTGAGCTGGGAATTTTTGCTCTGCCCCTTACTGACAGATGTAAGCCTATGTGGAGGTCTTTCTCCCACAGGATGCTGGGAGGGGTCCTATTGTTCGATAAGAGCTCGAAGAAAAGCCTTCCTGAGTTAAAAAAGGCAAGTGCTTATTTTCAGGAGAAATTACAGAAACCCCTGTGCTATATCTTAGTAACCAATGATGGGATGAGTAAGACCCAACTTAACCAGATCAAAAAGACCTTCCGGGTGAGAAAAGAATCTCTTATTTTTTACCTTTCCCGAAAGCATCCGGAGAAGATCTCCTCCGTCTTTACTGCCCTTCTGAAGATGGCACTGGAGTAAATTATATCAGGGAATAGCAGGGAGTAGCAAGGAATAGCAGGGAGTAGCAGGGGATGGTAGTCCGCCTGAGGCGGATCGGGTTCAATAAATTGAACCCCTACATTAACGCATTATTTGGGTTCAGATTATAAATCTACTATCTACAATCTGCAATCTAAAATCTATTTATTATGATTGATCTTCATACGCACAGTATCTTCAGTGATGGAGAGCTTATTCCCTCAGAGCTAATACGCAGGGCTGAAGTTAAGGGGCTGACCGCGATTGCCCTTACCGATCACGCCGATATTTCCAATTTAGATCTTATAATTCCCCGGATAGTAAAGGCCTGCCAGGAGGTTAAAAAGCACTGGAAGATCCGGGCAATTCCCGGGATTGAGCTGACTCATATTCCTTTGGAGTCAATTCCTTCCTTGACCAGGGAGGCCAGGAAATTGGGGGCTAAGCTAATCCTGGTTCACGGGGAAACCATTGTCGAGCCGGTTCCTCCGGGCACCAATCGGGCCGCCATTGAGGCTAAAGTAGACATTCTTGCTCATCCCGGATTAATCCTGGATGAGGATGTAGAATTAGCAAGGAAGAATTCCGTATGCCTGGAGATTTCTGCCCGAAAAGGACACTCTCTGACCAATGGCCATGTAGCTTCACTGGCTAAAAAGTTTGGAGCCAGATTGGTTCTTAACACCGATTCTCACTCGGCGACAGATCTAATAACTCGGGAGGAGGCAAGTAGAGTAGCCTGGGGAGCAGGATTGACCGAAGAGGATTTTACTCAGATGCAGCTCAATGCCGAGGAACTGATAGGAGAATAATGACCAAA
>JAUWWP010000386.1 GCA_030616835.1 Deltaproteobacteria bacterium
CATAGATATAGGTCTGGCCGTAGAGGACCTTCATGGTCTCCTCAAGAAGCTTCTTGGAGCGGTCTTCGGGCGGAGCAGGTTTCTTCTCCGGTTTCTTGCCGGAGCCACCACCGCGAACAAAAAACCCAATAACTTGCCGGGCCACTACCTCCCCATTTGCATCCTCGGTTTCCACTCCCACCTTCAGCAGCTCACCACTCCCCTTGTCAAGGATGTCGAGAATTGAGGATGTGCTTTTGAGTTTACTCCCGGGAATCAGGGGCTTAAACCATTCAATCTCCTGTTCTCCATGAAGCAGCATGGCATAGTCTACATTGAGATCGCCGTCGAACAGGGGCAAGGAAATAACCCTCCCCCCTATTTCCTTCGAGACAATGTACATCGGAGGAGCAACTATCCCTCCTTCCCGATTTCCGTTAATATAGGCTTCATTGGGGTCATTGGCGGCCAGGGCATAATACATTGCTTCGTGTTTGTCAACTTCACAATCCTCTGGTCCATATTTTTTGCCGATTAATTCTTTATTCAATCCCATCTTTATCCCTCCTTAATGATCTTTGTGTTTCTTAAGTGCCGGGTTTACTCGGCCACCTCGGCATAGGCGTTTCCCAGCACGACCTTACCGGTTTGAGTTTTGGCCTGAATAATGTATCCGCCCGGCGCGCTCTTCCACCCCTCAGTGGTAATAGTATCGCCGGGGAAAACTACCTCAGTAAAGCGGGCCGCAAATGACTTAAATTTGGCCGGATCACTGTCGCAGACTGAATGGAGGATTGCCCGACCGGCGTAACCAAAGGTGCACAGCCCATGCAGGATCGGAAGGTCATAGCCCGCATTCTTGGCAAGCTCCGGGTTTGCATGCAGGGGGTTAAGGTCACCCGATAACCGATAGAGTAGGGCCTGGCTCTCCTGGGTTTTGTAAGAAACGGAGAAATCCGGAGTCTTTCCTTCAGGGGGTATCATCTTCTTTGCCTCCGGCCCCCGATCGCCTCCGAATCCCCCCTCTCCCCGGCAGACAGTGGTAATTACATTGTCGAATAACGGCTCGCCCTCAGAGGTAGTAGTTTTTGTCTCCACCTCCACTACTGCCATCTTCACCTTATCATAGATTGCCTTTACCTCAGCAATGGTGCTTAATTTGCCTTCAGAGGGAATGGTTCGGTGGAGGATAACCTTCTGCGCCCCGTGGAGGATCATCACCGGGTTGACCCCCAGATTGCCTCTTACTGAGCCAGAGGCCAGCAGGGCAGGGATTGCGGCAAAGGTAGGGAAGACCCTTAAGTCCCCCCTCTCGAAGAGAAAATCGAGCTCCTCCCGCTGAGCGCCAATACCCAGGGCGTAAAGTACACAATCCTTCCAGGTATACTCAAACTCTACCGGCTCCGATTTCTTGCCAACAAGCTCAAGGTTAATAGCCATACTACTTATCTTCTTCGTAGAAATGAATGACCATTCATTCATAAAATAAATAACACACCGACTTAAGGCTGTCAAGAACTTTTTGTTTATTGCAAGGCCAAAAAATTACTTGCAGGCCGGCAGATTTTAAAGTATGATTTAGAAGAAAATTGGGGAAAGGAGGAGATTTTGATCGAGCGTTATTGCCGGAAGCCAATGCTTAAGATCTGGGAGCCGGAGAGCAAGTTCAACCGGTGGCTCGAGATCGAGCTCCTGGTCTGTGAGGCCTGGGCCCGCCTGGGGGAGATTCCCCGAAGATCTCTGGAAAATATTAAAAGAAAGGCCGGATTCGACCTGAAAAGGATCGAGGAGCTCGAAGTGGAACTAAAGCATGATGTTATCGCCTTTCTTACCGCTCTGGCGGAGAAGGTGGGAGGGGATGCCCGATACATCCATCTGGGCCTCACTTCTTCTGACCTTCTGGACACTACCCTGGCCCTCCAGCTCAGGGAGGCGGCGGATCTGATCGAGTCCGATCTGAAAGGACTCCTCCGGGTTCTGAAGAGAAAGGCAAAAAGATATAAGAAGACACCAATGATCGGCCGCTCCCACGGGATCCACGCCGAGCCCATTACCTTCGGACTGAAGTTAGCCCTCTGGTATGAAGAGATGCAGAGGAACCTGGCGCGGCTCAGAAAGGCCAGAGAGGGAATAAGCTACGGAAAGCTCTCTGGCGCGGTAGGGAGCTATGCCAGTGTCCCGCCGGCAGTAGAGAGGTATGTTTGTCAAAAGCTACGCCTTAAGCCAGCCCCGGTCTCCAGCCAGATTATTCAGCGGGACCGTCATGCCGAATATTCTGCCACTCTGGCGATCATTGCCAGCTCGATTGAGAAGGTGGCCCTGGAGATCCGCCACCTGCAAAGAACCGAGGTGGGGGAGGCCGAGGAGTTTTTCTCCCCGGGTCAAAAAGGCTCCTCGGCGATGCCTCACAAGCGAAATCCCATCGGATCGGAGAACCTCTGCGGTCTGGCCCGTCTGGTCAGGGCCAATGCCCTCGCCGCCCTGGAGAATATTGCCCTCTGGCACGAAAGGGACATCAGCCACTCCTCAGTAGAAAGGGTTATCTGTCCGGATAGTACTATCCTGGTGGACTTTATGCTAAATAGAATTACCGATCTGATTGATAGATTAATAGTCTATCCGGAGAAGATGCAGGAGAATTTGAAGCTCACCCGGGGACAGATCTTCTCCCAGCAACTGCTTCTGAAGCTTATAAAAAAGGGGGTGAGTCGGGAGCAGGCCTATCGGTTCGTGCAGCGAAGTGCCGGAGAGGCCGGGAAGAAAAAAGAGGATTTTAAGGTGACGGCTCTTAAAGATAAGGGTATCAGAAGGTATTTAAGCAGGGGAGAAGTGGAGGGCTGCTTTGATCTCCGGTATCATTTGAAGTATGTGGATCTAATATTTAAAAGGGTTTTTGGAAGAAAAAAATGAAAGATAGGGATCGATTATTAGAAATCCTTAAGCAGAGATCGTTCGAAAGACGAAGGGTAACCTTATCCGCCGGGGGAGAGAGCGACTTTTACATCGATGGGAAGCAGACTACCCTTGACGCCGAGGGGGCTCATCTGGTAGGGAAGGTCCTTTACGAGCTAATAAAGAAATCCTCAACTACCATCGAAGCGGTAGGAGGATTGACTCTGGGTGCCGACCCGATAGTTACTGCCATCGTCTTAATCAGCTACCTGGATGGTAACCCCATTCCGGCTTTCATTGTCAGGAAAGAGCCAAAAAAGCATGGAACCAGCGCCTGGCTCGAGGGGACAAAGAACATTAAAAAGGAGGCAAAGGTGGCGATTATAGAAGATATAGTGACCACCGGGGCCTCTACCCTCCGGG
>JAUWWP010000478.1 GCA_030616835.1 Deltaproteobacteria bacterium
ATTCTACCTCCCGATATTTACTATTTTTTAAATACTCCGGCATCCTCAGATCGCTGGCAGTAACTTTGTAACCTTTCTCCACAGCTAAATCAACCATATAAGGGCCGACAAAACCTCCACAGCCGGTAATCAGCACCCTCTTACTCAATGCTTCCTCCTTATCAAACTATTTCATTCTTGCTAAAAATAGAAGAATAACTCGATCAGGACAAGGAGTTAGGAGATGTAATGTTGAAATTTACATTAAATGGTTGTTATCTAATTTCAATGGTCATCTAGTCCAATTAAATATTTTCGAAAGGAAAGAATAACTCGGGAGCGGCTTAAGCCCTCTAAATACCATTTAACCCCCCGATTTTTTGCCTGCAATGAAAAACTTGACGATTCAGTTGATTTGTTATTGACTCATTTGAATGCCAAAGCTATAGCTATTACAATATGGTAAAGCAGATGAAAAGAACCTCGCTCAGAAAAGAAGAAGCTCTCTTGCCCAGTGGGCAACCCAATCCGGCTGTCCGCTTGCTTGTTGGCCTGCTTTCGCCCTTTTTTGCCAAAATTCGCTTTGACCGCTCAGGGGCAAAGAAGCTCACTAATCTCGCCCGGGAGGCCACCGTAATCTATATAATGCATGTGCACTCCGCGCTGGACTTCCTCTACTTTAGTTACCTCTACCGCCGCGAGGGGTTACCGGTACCTCGATTCGCTAATCACTTAAGCTTCTTCTATTTCGATTCCTTGAGCTCTTTCTTCCGCCACTTAAGAGACCGGCTCGGAGGGATCCTTAAGGCTCAGGGGTCTCGTCTCCCTGAGAACCGGGTGATCATCCGGGAACTTACCCGGAAGGGCTTAAGCTCACTCCTCTTTCTCAACCAGCCCCGTACTTCTTTGAAGAGGCCCCGGGCAGTGGGTAACGAATTCCTGGAGGAGCTCCTTGAACTGCAGCGCAGCTCTACTCATTCGATAACTTTAATCCCTCAGATCATCCTCTGGCACCGTCAACCCCAGAAGATTCCCAGGTCATTTATTGACAGCGTCTTCGGAGAAACTGACTCCCCCGGACGGCTGCGTAAAACAATTCTCTTCTTCCGTAATTACCGGCGGGCCTTCGTCAGACTGGGGGAGCCAGTGGATTTAGCGGTGTTGGAAAAAGCTAATCCCCTGACCGTTACTGAGGCTGCCTCCCGGGTAAAAGATCAGCTTGATCATTATCTCGCCCGGGAAAGACAGGTGATCACTGGTCCGCCTCAGGAACCGAAAAGTAGAACCATAAAGGCCATCCTGAACCAGAGCAGTTTTCGCTCCGAGCTCACTGCCATCGCCCGTCAGGAGGGTAAGAATTACCAGGAGTTGGAAAAGAAGGCCTACCGGATACTAAATGAGATTGCTGCTGATTACCACCAGGGCTATATTGCATTCCTGGCCTGGATCCTCACCCGGGTCTGGAACCGGATCTACGCCGGGATAGAGGTAGATGAGAAGGGGATCCAGATGGTAGCCGAGGTCGCCCGGCAGGCACCGGTGATCCTTGCACCCACTCACCGCAGCCATACTGATTATCTTTTGATCTCCTATCTCTTTCATCTTCGCGAGCTGGTTCCACCCCACATTGTGTCCGGGCTCAATCTCTCCTTCTGGCCAATGGGGCGCATCTTCCGCGGATGTGGAGCCTTCTTCATCCGCCGCAGCTTCCAGGGTGATAGCCTTTACTCCCTGGTACTCGATCACTACATCCACTACCTGCTGCGGAAGGGATACAACCAGGAATTCTTTATCGAGGGAACCCGAAGCCGCACGGGCAAGCATCTTCAGCCCAAGCTGGGTCTGCTCTTAACCTATCTAAGGCTCTTTGCCCAGGGAGCTTGCCCTGACCTTCATTTTGTTCCCATTGCCATTAGCTACGAAAAGGTCTTGGAGGAGCAGTCTTACACCCGGGAGCTGGAGGGAGGAGAAAAGGCGCAGGAGAATGTCTGGGGACTGGCCAGAGCCAGAAAGCTTCTGAAAAGGAAGCATGGGCGGGTCTATCTCCAGTTTGATGAGCCAATTTCTTTGAAGCGCTACCAGCAGGAGGTCTGCACCAGGCCCTTAGATAAAATGGGACCCGAAGAGCTCCGGGAGTGTGCCCAGGGATTGGCCAATAAGATATCCTACGGAATGAATAGGGCCACTACGGTGACCTCCCCGGCCCTGGTGGCCACGGCGTTACTGGCTCACCACAAGCGGGGAATTCTCCACTCCGAGCTAATCAGCAAGGTTGAGATACTAATGAATCATCTTCGCTACCGGGGAGAGGTGCACCTCTCCAATAGCCTGAATAATCTTTCCCGGGCAGTGGAGGATACCCTTGCTTTCTTTAAGCAGCACAAGCACATCGAGGAGGTGGTGCGCGAGGGCGAGCGAATCCTCTCGGTAAGGGAGGATAAAAG
>JAUWWP010000491.1 GCA_030616835.1 Deltaproteobacteria bacterium
ATCAGGAATGACCGTATCCCCGGAGCTTCAAAAAGAGCCTGAAGAAGGCTCTTTCTGCCCGAAGTGTGGCAAACGCACCGCAGATAACTCTGCCTTCTGTATGTGGTGCGGCTGGACTCTCCATTCCCGTCCTCCTAAAGAGCAAAAACACATTACTTGCCCTTCCTGTGGTTCTGAGGTTGTGCAGTCTGCCCAATTTTGTTCCTCTTGCCGACTGGAATTAAATAAATGGTTTAAAGAAAAAGAAGAAGGCAGGTTGGTTGCCAACCGCTACCAAGTAGAAAGTGAGATTGGTAGAGGGGGGATGGGCGTGGTCTATAAGGCATTCGATATCAAGCTAGAACAGCCTGTAGCAATAAAGATGATCCCCGGAGAGCTGGCCCGGAACCCGGTGGCAGTGAAGACCTTGAAAAAAGAGGCCCAAATAGCTATTAATCTGGCTCACCCCAATATTGTAAAGCTCCACAATTTCGAGGAATACGAGGAGGAGGTATTTCTGGTGATGGAGTGGGTGGAGGGGGAGGATCTGGCCACTCGAATTGCCGATAGGGAAAAGCTTTCAGTTGAAGAAGCTCTGGATATTACTTTACAGGCATTAGAGGGTCTCTCTTACGCCCATTCGGAAAATGTTATCCATCGTGACTTAAAACCAGGCAATATCCTTCTATCCAGAAAAGGCAAGGTCAAGATAGCCGACTTCGGCATTGCCCGGGTGCTAAAGGACACGATGAGCCGTTACTCCCGGGTAGCTCCTGACACCTCTGGCACCTTACTTTATATGGCTCCGGAGCAACTTTTAGGAGAGCTTCCTGATGTGAGAACGGATATTTATGCCTTTGGGGCAACTCTTTACGAAATGCTTTCCGGCAATCCCCCTTTTCACAGTGGAGCAATAGAACACCAGATCTTAAATGTAGCTCCGAAGCAAATTGAGGGGGCACCATCCTGGCTCAATGACATTACTCTCCGCTGCTTGGAAAAGGAGCAGGAGAAGAGATACTCGTCTGCCGGGTTAAAGGAGGCCCTGAGTAAACAAGATGTAGGGGTCGCATTTATGCGACCCGAAAAAAGACCCGCGGAGCCCAGGGTAGGGGTCGGATTCATCCGACCCGGAAGGAGACCCCTGATTGCTGCGGCGGCAGTTATCTTGGTATGCTTACTAAGCATTGCCGGCTATCTGTATTTTGGAACAAAAGGGAGGGAGGAGATCAGGGAAGAGGTAAAGGTAGAGGACAAGGCATTGGCTGGAAAAGAAGGGATGGTCTACATCCCTGAAGGCGAGTTCACAATGGGTAGCAACAGCGGGAGTAGTGATGAAAAGCCGGTGCATAGGGTATATCTGTCCGCCTATTACATAGACAAATATGAGGTGACCGTGGATAAATACGCGGCCTGTGTTAAGGCCGGAGCATGTGAGGAACCGGACACTGAAGAAAACTGCAACTGGGACAAATCAGGGAGGGGAAAGCATCCGATCAACTATGTTGATTGGTATCAAGCCGGGGCTTACTGCAACTGGAAGGGGAAGAGGCTGCCTACCGAGGCCGAGTGGGAAAAAGCGGCCCGGGGAACAGAAGGTAGAAAATATCCGTGGGGAGATAAATTTGCCTGCCACAATGCCTGCAACAGTGTTAGCCCTTGCTCTCAAAGTTCCACCTGTGAAGTCGGGAGTTATTCAAAGGATAAAAGTCCTTACGGTGTAATGGATCTGGCCGGAAATGTCGATGAATGGGTGGCAGACTGGTATGATGAAAACTATTACAGCGGATCCACTGAACGTAATCCTAAGGGCCCGGATTCAGGAAAGTATCGGGTGCTCCGGGGCGGTTCCTGGAGGTACTACTATGCCTCGGACTTACGGGGTGCCTACCGCGACAGGTACTTCCCGACGGTCGGGAACAACTACAGGGGGTTTCGTTGCGCCCAGTAGTTCTCAATCCTTCGACAGGCTCAGGACAATGTTTTCTGATTTCTGGTTTTCTGTTCCTTCGACGGGCTCAGGACAGGTTTCTGAAATTTTTTATGAAAACCTATAAAAGACTTTATCAAAAAATATGCTCTTTTGAGAATTTGATTCTGGCATTTTATAAGGCCAGGAGAGCTTGTAGGGGTGGACCTCAGTGTCCACCCCTACCTGTCCTGAGCCCCGCCTGTGGCGGGGTCGAAGGCTTCGGGCCGACACAGAGGTCGGCCCCCACATTCACGCATTACTTGGGTTGAAAAAACCGACAGAATGGAATAAGATAGTTTGTAAAAAGGGATTGAGATAAGCCGGAGCAGGGGGGAAAGTGGCAAATTTGGGGGATAATCTTTGAATATCCAGATTTAGTAGGGGTGATTAGA
>JAUWWP010000453.1 GCA_030616835.1 Deltaproteobacteria bacterium
CCCTTTTTTGCCGGGAGACCTTCACACTGTTGGGAGAGGCACTTACCACATCCAACAGCCCATCAATGTTAAAGTCAATCACGGAAATCCCTAAATAATCTCCACTTTTGAAAACCGAGGTCTGGGGAACCCAGAGATGATCCGGGTCACCGAACCAGACCAGAATCCCTCCTCCACTCTGGGCGCCAATGATATCCGGGAATCCATCGCTATCCACATCAGCAATCGCTACCGCCTGGTAGATATCTTTCTCGGTGGGAAGGGTTGTAAGTGGGTATTTTTCTTCCTGAGACTTCCAGGATCCCTTGCCATCTCCATACCAGATGGAGATCCCATAATCGCTCCCGGCCACAATGTCTGGATTTCCATCCAGATCGAGGTCCCCGGCCGCCACTGAGATGTATTTCCCGGTAGTGACCGGACCACTCGGAGGAGTAAATAGCCAGCCTGGAGGAGGTTCTCCGAACCAAACACTGACCCCCTGGGTGTCACTAACTGCTACTACATCAGTCAGGGCGTCATTGTTAAAGTCTGTCAGGGCAATCTCATTGTAAGTATCAAAAGAGATTCTGTCGAAGGCTATAAATGAAGGTCCTTTCCAAACAAGAATTCCATCAGTTCCGGCGGCAATAATGTCCATATCTCCATCGTTTTGATAATCAAAAGCCTTTACCGATTTAAATTGCCCTCCTGGTAATCCTCCTGATGCATCTGTCCAGTCTACGGAAGGCATCGAGAAATCGCCATCCCAATCTCCATCCCCCAACTTTATTACATCATCTCCACTTTCTCCCACAGCGGCGAAATCCAGGTTACCATCATTATTAAAATCAGCAACGACCACATCGTCATAATTTCCCCCCAGGCCAGTGGTAGCCGAGAAATAATCGTAGACCCAGACAGCAGCGGGACAGGGGAAATACAGTCCCTGGAGCCAGATATCCGCTCCGTTTGCACCGACAGCGATGATATCCTGCCGGCCATCATTGTTGAAATCCCCGGTAGCTACGCTCTGGTAACCTCCACCCTCCATTATATGATCCACTTCCCAGGAAACGGCATAGCTATTAGTGGGGAAAAGCAGCAAGAGCATTAATGCTGAGATATTGAGATAAAACGATCCTCCCCTGACTATCCTGCGAAAACCTCTTACTCGTTTTTTATTTTTCATGATTCCCCCCTTTATTGTGGGTAAACAAATATATCCAAATGCCGATAGATAGGATTAAATCCGCCTCAGGCGGATTGCTACTCCCTTCCGCCGTCGCTAAAGCTATGGCGGACAAGGCTATTCCCTGAAGTAATAGCCTAATTTATTTATGGCACATTGGGAGTAAAATGTCAAACTAAATTTTCCTCAGGAGTTTCCCCGTTTTTTATAGGTAAAGAGTGGATAGGAGGGGCTTTCCAGCCCCGCTAAGCTTTGCAGAATGAATGTAGGGGCCGACGTCTCCTTCGGCAAGCTCAGGACAGGCTCTGTCTATCTGCCTGTGCGTATTCGCACGCAGACAGGCCCGAATCCTTCGACGAGCTCAGGACAGGTAAGGGTGAACACCGAGGTCCACTCCTACAAGCCGCCTGAGACTAAATACCGGGCTTGAAAGCCTCGGCTATCCAGTATAGGAAACTTGAAGGATTTTTCTTGTCCTGAGCCCCGATGGGCGTCGGGGTCGAAGGAGAGGATACTCCAGAAAATTTTTCTCTTAAAGAGCAGCCGGGAGTGTTTTAGTAATTATTGTTTGCGCCCAGTGTGCTCCCGAGCTCGCAGAAATAATAACATCGCCTTCAAAATCAAAATAAATTAAAACCCTGACCTTGGCAACCCCCATATCATCAGTTTCAACAGTGATCTCTGATGGTAAACTACCCCCTCCCGAATCAATAAAATTGCAACCATCATCGCAGAAGACCAAAAACTTTACATCAATCCCATTCATCGGGTTTCCATTGGGATCTTCTACCACCGCGTTGATATGAAATGTCACATCAGAATTGGTCTCGATAGTTGTATCAGAGGGCATTATAATCTCTGAGCCGTAGGGGGCTTCTACCTCGCCACATCCAAAAATTGTGACCATAAACAGCATGGCCATTATGGTCAAACTAACTCTTCTAACTGACATTTTCATAACTCTCCCTCCTTGTTTAACACGGATTGTATGGGTGGACCTCTGTGTCCACCTCTATTGGGGCCGATCCTTCGAGACGCCCCGATGGGCATCGGGGCTCCTCAGGACGTCGGCCCCTACATTTACTCACTATTTGGTTTGAACTCTTCAGAAATCTCCCAGATAATCCTGATACCCCTGATAGTTCCTCTTCACCTCATCCATTGAGTCTCCCCCGAATTTCTCCCGGAAGGACCGAAAAATCTCAATAGCTACTACCGCTTCCCCGATTACTGCCGCCGCCGGGAGGGCACAGACATCAGCCCTCTCGACGCTGGCCTCGACTTTCTCCTTGGTCTCGATATCTACCGATTGCAGGGGAGAACGCAGGGTCGAGATGGGCTTCATCGCCGCCCGCAGCACAATATCCTCTCCATTAGAAACCCCGCCTTCAATCCCCCCGGCATTATTGCTCATCCGATAAAAACCGCCCTTATGTCCCTGGTCAGGCTCTCTTGAGTCTTGACAAAATATCTCATCATGAACCTCTGA
>JAUWWP010000517.1 GCA_030616835.1 Deltaproteobacteria bacterium
CAACCTGGAGATAGCTCACCCATGTCCTCTGGACATCCGGGTCATACGCCATCCGCGCCATCCGGGTGAAGGTTCCCTCAAAATCAAAGGCCGAGTCCGCCCAGAAGGGCCAGGAGTTGCAGCGGGTAAGGATCAGCGTTCCGACCGCGGCCGTGACGCTCCGATTGATAAACACCCGGCGGGTAATGCCATTAGCCGCTTTTTCCATTGCGTCTTTTTGTCGAGTAGGCATTCTCAACAACCTCCTCTTGATTGCTTAACGCCCCTAAATCCCCCCTCCCCCCCCGATGGACATCGGGGGGGTTAGGAGGGATTTTCATCTTGCAGTCCTCCATCTCCTTTTTGTTTATCGCATCATGAGCTTCATGAATTCTTCAATCAATTTATTCAGCGACATAAGTCATCCTCCCTTGTTTTCTAGCGCGACTTGCTTGAAGAGATCTCGCGACGCTGGAAATGGATGAGACCTTTCAACTCTCTTTAGCCGGAGCGCCTCCTGATCGCAGGTAATGGTACACACCCCGCAGCCCATACACTTTTTTGCGTCAACAACCGCCCGGCCGAGTTCGTCGTCAAGCGAGATGGCGCCGAAGAAACACCGGTCCCCGCAGGTCCCGCAAAGCACGCAGTCCTCATTGGCCTCGGCCACGAAGTTGGAGGGCGATACGGCGATCGGATTTTCCCAGCGCGTCCTTCCCCTGACCTGGGAGCAACAGCATTCGCAGCACAGGCAGATGACCGTATGGCTCTTGTCCTCGTAGTTATCAGTTGTACCCACCAGGCTCAGGTCCTGCATTTCGTCGAAGTATTTCTTTGCCTGCTCGGCGGTTACCTTTTTGCCAAGTCCCACGGCCTCGAAGTAAAACGCCGAGGCCTCCACCATGATGCAAAAGCCAATGGGGTTCCTGTCCTTGCACTCCCTGGTCCCCATCTTCTCGGTCCGGGTGCGGCAGGGACAGGGCACGAGCGCTATATTGTCTACCGCCTCGATTATCTTGTGGGCATCTTCGGTATCGAGGATCTTCTGTCCGTGCTCGATCGTGCGCTTAACCGGAATGACCCGCGTGAGCTGCGTGCCCTTTTCGGAGCTCTCGTAATACTTGTAGTAGCCGTCCTTGATGAAGAATTTCTGGTAGAGCTTAGCTGCTTTTAGATCATCAGTCCCAATCTTTTCCTGGAATTGATGAATGTTCAGCAAGAGAGGCATTATGGGAATCGCATAATTTTCGCCAAATCCAATGATGTGGCCTTTTTTGGCCAGTGGTTCCAGGGTGTTGTTGACCTCATCCTCGCTCTTGCCCGCGGCCCGGGCGATGTCGGCCGCGCTCATTAACTTCATGCCCATCTTGAGCTGCTGAACCAGCTCCGCCTCCTCGGGAGTGTACAGCAATTTGAGGTATTTGATGAACGCCTTGGAAAAGCCACCACCCACCCTGGGAGCGGTGAGCGGAGCCTCG
Source organism: Deltaproteobacteria bacterium (assembly GCA_030616835.1). GTDB lineage: Bacteria > Desulfobacterota. Next base: position 1,458 of record JAUWWP010000517.1, read on the forward strand.
TCGATTTTTTCCGCGATCTTGAGATAAAAAGCATCCTGATGTCGAGTAGGCATTTTCAATAACCTCCTTAGTTCGAGCGGTTTCAAGGGGGATTTAGGGGGATTTTCATTGTTCACCTCGCTATTAAAAATATATGGATGGGCGGAGGTGGTTTTATTCTGACCTTTCCTTCACCGGGGGCTTCGGACAATAAACTCGAGGATGCGCTCGGCTATTTCCTCTCCTTTATCCTCCTGGAGGAAGTGGCCGGCGTTCCTGATCACGATCTCGGGCTGGTCCTTGGCCGTGGGTATAAGCGCCCGGAAGAAGAGGTCGCCGCCCTTGGTAATCGGGTCATTGTCCGAGAACATGACCAGGGCGGGCTTGTTCCATTTGGCCATCCCCTGCCTGGCCAGCCGGAGTTCTGCCGAGGCCGGGTCGTCCGGTTTGATCGGCACCATTAGCGGCCAGGCTCGGGCGCCGGCCTTGTAACTGGCGTCGGGAAAGGGAGCCTCGTAGGCCGCGACCACCTCCTCATGAATGTTCTGGCCCTGCATGGTCGCGCCCTGGACGATCATTCCTATGGGCAGGTCAGGAGTCCTCTCCACGAAATTGCACCAGTTGAGGAATGCCTCGGGGATGTTCTCGTCGCCGGTGGGCAGACCCGTGTTCATGATTACC
>JAUWWP010000116.1 GCA_030616835.1 Deltaproteobacteria bacterium
ATGATCGAGGACAGCTCTAAATTTCTGGGATACGACTCTAAAATTGACCGGGCCCGGATATTAATTCTCCCCATTCCTTATGAGCAAACAGTCAGCTACCGCCCCGGTACCCGGGAAGGACCCCGGGCGATCATTACTGCCTCCCAGGAGGTGGAGACCTATGATGAGGAGTTAGACCAGGAGACCTATCAGATCGGAATCCATACCCTGAGGGAGCTTGAGCCGATAATGAGCGGCCCCCAGGAGATGATTGCCTCGGTTCAAAAAAGGGCTTCGGAGTTATTGCAACAAGAGAAATTCCTGGTAACCCTGGGGGGAGAGCACAGCCTGAGCCTTGGCTTGGTTCAGGCCTTTAAAGAGAAGTATCCTTCCCTTTCGGTGCTTCAGCTCGATGCCCACGCTGACCTTCGTGACACTTACCAGGGAAGCCCTTTCAGCCATGCCAGCGTGATGCATCGAATCCAGGAAATTGCCCCAACTGTCCAGGTGGGAGTTCGCAGCCTGAGCCTGGAGGAATCCCAGTTCATTCAGGAGCGGGAGCTTCCTGTCTATTTTGCCAGAGATACCCGAGGAGGGAATGATTGGATGGAGAAAGCCATTGGAAAGCTCTCTCCCCGGGTATATCTGACCATCGATCTTGATGCCCTTGATCCCTCCATTATGCCCTCGGTAGCCAATCCGGAGCCGGGAGGGCTTACCTGGGAGCAAATCCTGAGGTTTCTGAGATTGCTGAGTATAAATAGAGAGATTATCGGCTTCGATGTTATGGAGCTTTGCCCGATTCCCGGCAATATCGCTCCCGATTTCCTGGCTGCTAAGCTGATCTACAGGCTAATAGGCTATATATTTTCTGATAAATCCAGATAGGTTCTCATACATCCATTCCAGCGTCCTGCCTGAGCAAATTTTTTTTTAAAATAGCGACATATATACCATATATTGATATTAAAAAGAAAAAAAGCACAATTTATTGTATTTTTTTCTTTACATCTCTAAAATTAAGTGGTAGTATAATTATTGTAATTTAGTGGGTAGCTTGTCCTGAGGAACTCGAAGGGCCTATCGAAGGAATAGAATTTACCCACAAGATTTAATGACAAATGCCAAAGCTCAAAATTCAAATGAAACCCAAAGTTCAAATGACAAAATATTTGACATTCAGCCTTCGTCCCGATGTCCATCGGGACTACAGCGAAGTAGGCTTTGGATTTTGGAAGAGAATGACAACAATAAAAAGTTACAATTTGAGGCTCTTCGGTTATGAACAGTTGGACAAAAAAGAGAGAAGAAAATGCTTGAACAATTAATTGCCTTTATTGAAAGTCTAAAAGGCAATCCTAAGGTGTTTTCCTTTGATAGAATCAAGGACGCATCTGACAAAAAGGGATAGAACTTTTGCTCGATAAAACGATAGGAAACGGCGGCTAATAGTATATACGCTATGGACTTACGCCCTTGCCCTTCGTGACGTTGCTTCCTTTGGTCACAACGTCGTATATGCTGGAATCGTTATCTGCCTCTGCGGGTCTGTGGTAAAATTATGGGAAGGTGAAAGGGAAAGATTATGGGGGTGGTTGTTTAGACTAAATTTTGGTGTAGAACGAAGGAGATGTTTTTATAAATGTTAAGATTACCCCAGCGATTTTGGGAAGATAAAGAGTGGGTATTTGTCCATTACTCAGAGTTGGTAAGGAAGTACCCCAATATGTGGATTGCTGTGCTGAACAAGAAGATAATAGGTGCCTCTCCTGATTTAGGGAAAGTTGAAGAGGTTAAAGCCGGTACGGGTAAGAAGCATATCCCTGTTATCTTCTTGGAGGATGGCTCTCATGTCTACTAAACGGATCAAGCTCTATTTCTGGAAGTTTGACAATCCTGATCTGGTAGATCTTGATATTGGAATCATTCGGCTATTCTGCGAAGTTGCCTTTGTCACTAAGGAAAGTTATACTGACCCATATTCAGCAGTTCTTGATACAGGTGCTCCTGTGTCTGTAATCCCTTATCAGATATGGTCAATGTTGAAGGTGAATAAGATAAGAGATTATGCTATAAGAGGCATAGTTCCTAAGAGGGAATGCTCCCTCCCTGTTACCGTTGGGGAGGTTTCCTGTATCCTTCTTGATAAAGAAGAAAGGACAAAGAGAATAAAGGTCAAGTCTTACTTGGCTCATTCCAATGAAGTCCCTCTGATAATAGGATTCAAAGACCTTTTGGATAAATTGGGCATCTATCTTGATTTCAGAAAGAATCTTGCCTATCTTGAATATGAAAATTTATAACTACATGTAACAGCAGATAACATAAAAGGGTCCTTGTCTTATTTTACTTTGCAAAAACTTCTTTTATGCTGGAAATATTAAACGAAAAACTGTGCTTTAGAGAGTGATGATGAATATGGAGAATAAGGACAAGTTAAAAGAATATATGCTAAAGGAAATAGAGATAATTCAGTTTAGGGTATGCCGGAGGCATTCCGATGCTTCGGGATAGGATATAATTTGGGAGATCGATAATGTCTAGTGAAATCACTCCAGTAAGTGAAGCCCCTTCAGTAGATACCAGTTATAATGCGGATAAGATTAAGGTCTTAGCTGGATTAAGTGCGGTCAGGAAAAGACCGGCAATGTATATCGGCAGTACCGGAGGTATGGGGCTACATCACTTGGTTTATGAGGTTGTCGACAATAGCATCGATGAGGCGGTGGTAGAACACTGCGATCGGATAAAGGTAACCATCCATCTTGATAACAGTATAACTGTCGAGGATAACGGCAGGGGAATCCCGGTAGATATGCATAAAGCCGAGAAGAAACCGGCGGCCGAGGTGGTCATGACCATGCTCCATGCCGGGGGGAAATTTGATGGCAAGGCCTATAAGGTAGCCGGCGGCCTTCACGGTATCGGGGTATCCGTAGTCAATGCCCTCTCCGAGTATCTGGATCTGGAGGTCAGAAGGGAGGCAAAGGTATATCACCAGCTCTACCGGAGGGGGAAGGCAGTAACCAAATTAGAGACCATCGGTGAGACCAAAAAGACCGGAACCAAGATCAAGTTTAAGGCAGACTCGCAGATATTCGAGAGCCTTGATTATAGCTTTGAAATTCTTTCTCAGCGTCTCCGGGAGCTCTCCTTTCTGAATGCCGGGGTTCATATCTCCATTAAAGATGAAAGAAGTGAGAAGAAACGCGAGTTTCAATACAAGGGTGGTATTCGTTCCTTTGTCGAGCATCTCAACGAGAATAAGAACTCTATTCATTCAAAGCCAATTCATTTTAAGGTAGAGAGGGAGGGGGTTATCCTGGAGATTGCCCTCCAATACAATGATGGCTATTCTGAATCTATTTTCTCGTTTGCTAACAATATTAATACCCCTGAGGGGGGAACCCATCTCAGTGGCTTCAAATCTGCCCTTACCCGAACCATTAACTTCTATGCTGCCTCGAATAATCTTTTGAAGGATGTCAAGGAAAACTTCAGTGGTGAAGATGTCCGGGAGGGGCTGGCAGCGGTAATCAGCGTAAAGCTTCAGAATCCTCAATTCGAAGGACAGACCAAAACCAAGTTGGGAAACTCTGAGATCAAGGGCCTTGTGGAAAGTGTGGTTAACGAAAAGCTTGGCAGTTTCTTTGAAGAGAATCCCCCGATAGCCAGGAAAATTGTCGAGAAGGTTGGGGAGGCTATCCGGGCTCGCCAGGCAGCACGGAAGGCCAGGGATTTAACCAGGCGGAAAAGCGCACTTGACTCTGGTTTTCTACCCGGAAAGCTTGCTGACTGCCAGAGTAAAGACCCGGAGGACAGTGAGATCTTTTTAGTTGAGGGAGACTCTGCCGGAGGCTCAGCCAAGCAGGGAAGGGATCGAAAAAATCAGGCTATTCTTCCTTTGAAAGGAAAGATCCTGAATGTGGAGAAGGCACGGTTCGATAAAATGCTTTCCTCCCAGGAGATAAGAACACTTATTACGGTTCTGGGTATGGGGATCGGTAAGGAGGAAAGCGATATTAGTAAGCTCCGCTATCATCGGGTGATAATTATGACCGATGCCGATGTTGATGGTTCTCATATTCGCACGCTTCTGCTGACCTTCTTCTACCGGCATTTTTCCGAGCTGGTGGAGAAGGGATATCTTTATATTGCCCAGCCCCCTCTTTATCGGGTTAAAAAAGGAAAAGAGGAGAGATATATCAAGGACGAGCTCTCCCTGGAGGATTACCTTATCGGTGCCGGAGTGGGGAAGGCCGGACTTATCGCTAATGGGAATAATGGTAAAATCAAGGGCGATAAATTAAAGGGATTGATTAAGAAAGCAATCAGCTACGAGAAAATCCTGAGGAAGATGGGAAGAAGGAAAAAGGAGCCAAGGGTGGTTGATGCTTTCACCTCCGATCCCACCTTCAAGCTCTCAACCCTGAAGAAGGGAACAGATGAGATAGAGACAAAGCTTAAGAAGATCAACTCCTTCCTGAAAAAGTTTTACCCTGAGATCTGTCCGGCCGAATTTTACATTAATAACGATGAGGAACACAACTGCCAGATGGTAACGGTTAAAACCAAGAAGAACGGGGTAACGCATGAGACCTATATTAATTTTAACTTCTTAAGTACCCCGGAGTATGAAGAGTTGTGCCGGCTTTCCCAGGAGATTAAGAAAGCCGGAGAGCCTCCCTATGAGCTCGAGGAGGGAAATCAGCGTTACCAGCTTAAGACCATAAAAGAACTGGTAGATTGTGTCCTTACTATCGGGAAAAAGGGTTATTATATCCAGAGATACAAGGGGTTGGGAGAAATGAACCCCAGCCAGCTCTGGGAAACTACAATGAACCCGGAGAGCCGGACCCTGCTTCAGATAAGGGTCGAGGATGCCGTTGAGGCCGATGCGATCTTTACCGTGTTGATGGGGGATAAGGTTGAGCCCCGGAGGGAATTCATCGAGAGAAATGCCTTGGATGTCAAGAATCTGGATATATAACTCTCATACTTCAGGGAATAGCAGGGAGTAGCAAGGAATAGCAGGGAATGGCAGGGACTTGATCCTCTTGTCCTACGAAGTAGGATGAACTCTTACTTAAGTTTAATAAGCCTTTTGCTATATTTCAAAAAGCAGGAGGCTTTATTTTTTTTCACACCCCGTTAGAAATTAGATCGGGGTCGAAGGTATGACCGAAATCTATCTTATCCGCCACGGACAGACGGATTGGAACCGGGAGGAGATCTTTCGGGGCCGGGCTGACCGGCCGCTTACCGAAGTGGGTAACTGGGAGGCGGGGGCGCTCAGCCGGGCGCTGGCGCATGTTACTATTAACTTTATTTACAGCAGTCCTCTCACCCGGGCGCAGGAGACTGCTCGTCCGATTGCCTCGGCTCATGGCTTAATGGTTATCCCGCTTGCCGGCATTATTGATATTGACTACGGAGACTGGCAGGGGCTTTCTCATGATCAAGTAAAGGAGCAGTATCCTGAGCTCTACCGGAAGTGGCAGGATCATCCTGAGCAGGTAGAGTTTCCCGGGGGAGAGAGCTTAAGTATGGTTCGGGAGCGGGCAATATCTGCCTTTAAGAAGGTGATTGCCGGGCGCCCGGAGCAGAGCGGAGTGGTAGTCTCCCACCGGGTGGTCAATAAGGTTCTCCTCTGCGCTCTTCTCGGGTTGGACAACTCCCACTTCTGGGAGATCAAGCAGGATACCGGGTCAATCAATATTATAAGGTGCGATAACAAAAGGATAATCGTTCAGGTATTGAACGATACCTGTCATCTTAAAAGCCTGAGCAAGGAAAGAACTACTACTGACTTTTAATAACTGATGTTTCTTCCTCTTTCACCGTTTAAAGATCCCGGGAATTTTGGGGCTCTGGACCCTTATTTATAAGCGATTCAATGTAGGGGCCGACGCCTGCCTGCCGTAGCTTCAGCGTAGGCAGGTCCCTGTCGGCCCAAATATTGGTTAAATCCGCCTCAGGCAGAAGCCCTACAATACTTATATTCCCCTCTCCCCTTTTTGGGGAGAGGGGAAGGGTGAGGGGGAAAACATGCTCCCCTCCCCTGCCTGTCCTGAGCGAAGTCGAAGGGGATTTACAATTTATATTTCCCCTCCCCTGGTGGGAGGGGACTTGGCCTTCGTAGCTAATATAGCGAAGTAGGCTAAAGGGGAGGGGGATTTGCTCTTCAACACGAATTCCCGTTTTCCTGAGGAGCGAAGTGTCTCGAAGGGCCTGTCCTGTTTATCTTGAGACCAGCCGAAGGAAGCGAAGTCGGCACGGCGAAGTAGGCTCCCGAAGGATGTCTTGGGAAAATGCAGGGAAGTAATAAGTTGAAAGTTGAGGTGACCCCGAATTTCGCATTAATGGAAAATTTAGTATGGAAAAGGATAAGGTTGTAGAATTTGATTCCCAAAAACGTATCCTGGAAATGGCGAGGAAATATGTCAATTCCTTAGAGCTATTTCTTGAGGAAAATAATCGCGCCGTTCCAGTGCTCCAGAAAGCGATAAAATATGCCGATAAAGAATTAAAGCAAAAGATTATCTTCTTATTGGGGAGTTTTGCTAAGGAGAAGGCTTATCAACCCCTGTATAATATCCTTACTGATAAATTGGAGGATGAAGATATTAGAAGGGATGCCGCCGTCCAACTGAGTGTTACCGGTCCCTTCTTGGAAGATCCCCAGCCCTTAATTGACCAATTACTGAAAGACATGGAAAGCTCGGATGCGGAGCTAAGACTTCATGCAACCTTCGCGATTGGTTGGGAGGGAAATTACCAAGCAGCTATTCCTCTCATCGAGCGGCTCTACGACAGTGATATTCGAGTTCAACAAACAGCGGTTAATGCCTTGTGCAATCTTCGGGACGACAAAATTCTTCATTTGCTGCTGGAGCGCTTGGAGAACGGTCCTTTACTGCAAAAGAGATGTATCCTTTTAAATCTATGGCGGTTCTACTCCAGGCAAGAAGAAGTAAACGAAGTTTATCTCCGGTATCTGGAACATAAAAACCCGGACCTCCGCTTTGATGCCTTGGTGTTATTGAAGCACGTTGGCGGCGAAGACCGAAAGTACCTAAAGGTGTATCGCAAGTGTCTGAGGGACGAAGATAACCGTATTCGAAAATTAGCTCTGGAAAGATTAGACGAAGAAAATGCCAGCAGATGGCTGGAATTAAAAGAGGAAATTGAGGCCTTGCTCAATGATCCGCATATGGAAGTCAAAAGAGCAGCTATGAATATCCTGAAAAAGATGAGATAGACAGCACCCAGTTTTCACTCGAATCCTTGACTCCTTGAACCCTTTCTTTAAATCCTTTTCTTAAGTGACTATGTGAAGCTCTGACCCCGGCCTGACTTGGCTATATCAATTTTGGGTACTTTCTTGCCCAATATTTTTTCTGCTTCTTTTGTTATTTTCCTCGTCCATTCAACATCAGAAAGTCCGCTTTTTTTCCTTTCTTCCCAATTTTTCTTCCTCACTTCA
>JAUWWP010000226.1 GCA_030616835.1 Deltaproteobacteria bacterium
CAGATGCATCCTTCCTTTGCCAAGCTGAAGGGGACTAAACAGACCAGACTGGCCTTTGCCGAAGTAGTTACGGTGGTGGAATATCTTCTGTCCCGGGGAGGGTTCCCGATCCTGGATAGGATCTTTGAGCAAATGAAGATGGGCAAAGACGATAAGCAGGCTATCCACTCAGTTCTGGGAGTGTCATTCTCGCAGTTCCAGGAAGATTGGAAGAGATTTCTCCGGGGAAAGGACCTCCGGGAGACACCAGGGCTGCGGGCCCAGGCTCTAAAGCTAAAAGATCCGGAAGCCCCGGTGGAAGAGAAGGAAGAGTTGAAAGAGATCGAGTCAGAGAGGGCAAGGAAATTTACCCGATTAGGGGACCTGCTGCGTAATCGAAATCGACTACCAGCGGCTGTTATTGAATACCAGAAGGCAGATGAAAACCTTCCCCATTCCCCGATAATCATGAACAAACTTGCCCTTGCCTACCTGCTGGATAGACAGTATAATAAAGCCTTGGATGTACTGATGAGGGCTTTAGAGCTCTATCCGAATTTTGTGACTACCTATGTTCATTTAGGAGAACTCTACCTAAATCAGAATGATTACGAAAAGGCAATTAAATATTTTAATGAGGTCAATAATATCAACCCCTTCAACCCCATGATTCACCAAAATCTGGCATTCCTCTATCAAGCCCAGGGAAAGGAAAAGGAAGCAGAGAGGGAGAGAAGGAATCTTAAGATCCTAACTGACTAAATCAGGAGGATAAATGCAAATCCAACCGGAGCTAAAGCAGCAAGATCAGGACCTGGAGGCAATCCAGGAGATAGCAAAGGGTAAGGAGGAGATCAAAAAAGAGATTGCTCATGCCATTATCGGTCAGAAGGAAGTTATTGATCAACTCCTAATCGCCCTTTTTTCCCGGGGACACTGCCTTTTCGTGGGAGTGCCCGGACTGGCCAAAACCATGCTGGTAAGCACTCTGGCTCAGGTCCTCGATCTGAAGTTCAACCGGATCCAGTTCACCCCGGACCTGATGCCCTCGGACATCACCGGAACCGATGTCCTTCAGGAGGATCACACTACCGGGAAGAGGTTCTTCCACTTTATCAAGGGTCCCATTTTTGCCAACATCATCTTAGCAGATGAGATCAACCGGACACCACCTAAAACCCAGGCAGCTCTGCTCCAGGCAATGCAGGAGTATAAAGTCACCGCCGGGGGAACAACCTATTCACTGGAGCTACCCTTTCTGGTGTTTGCCACTCAGAACCCCATCGAGCAGGAAGGTACTTACCCACTTCCCGAAGCCCAGTTGGACCGATTCATGTTCCATATTGATGTGGATTATCCCAAGGAAGATGAGGAACAGGAGATCGTCAAGACTACCACCTCGGACTATCAGCCCCGCTTAAGCAAGATCCTGAGCCCGGAGAAGATCTTAGCGCTACAAAATCTGGTCTTACGAGTTCCGGCCTCGGACTATGTGGTCTCCTATGCCATAAAATTGGTAAGAATGTCTCGGCCTAATGATGGGAATGCTCCCGGGTTCATTAAGGAGTGGATTGCCTGGGGAGCCGGGCCCCGGGCCTCCCAGTATCTTATTCTGGGAGGGAAGGCCCGGGCAATCTTAGCAGGTAGATATGCCGTTACCTGTGAGGATATCCGGGCCCTGGCCAAGCCCGTCTTTAAGCACCGCCTGATCACCAACTTCCATGCCGAGGCCGAGGGAGTTGATTCAGTCCAGGTGACTGAGAGATTGCTTGAGGAATTAAAGGAAGGCTAAGGTATCCCCTGGGGAAAGGGTAAGTGAATAGGAAACAGAGAGATAATTTGTCCAAATACTTCTATGATTTGAGCAAGATTATTCTTACAATATCAGTTATAGGACATTTAGTTTCAAAAGAACCTTTCAGCCCAAAGGTTTTTTGGCTGGGGATAGCATTCTCGATTGTAAGTTTGTTTATTGGTCTCTGGTTAGATAGAAAGGAGGGGTAAAAATGGATCACCTGATTATTTTCTATATCGCTGGGATTATAGCAATGATATTTTTTGGAGTATATCTCTTCTTTCACGATAAAAAAGAAAAGCAATAGAGGAAGGCTAAGGTATTCCCTGGCAAAGCAGCATTAAGCTTTAGAGGCATAGTTGATTCAATTCGGCGTAAGACCCCGCATCTGGCGGGGTTTTTGTCTTTTGGCTCTTCCAGTGGTATAAACAAAATATAAACCTTCGGTTTAGATTTTAGATTATGGATTATAGATTTGGGATTTGAACCACGAATTTCACGAATTACACGAAACGAACCGCATATAGGTGAGGAGGAACAAAAAATTCCCTCTCCCCCGGGGGAGAGGATAGGTGAGGGGGATTTGGTCTGCGCTCCGCCCCTGTCCGCCTAAGGAGGAGCGGGCGGGTTTTGCCATTTGGACGTAAAGAATCTCGTATGGAAATAAATATCAAAATATAACTTGACATAGTGGCATTTTGACACTATAATATAGTTGAAAATGACAGAATATAAACAAAGAGAGATTACTAAATCTTTACTGGGGGCCTTAAAGGATATGCCGGTAGTTGTGCTTACCGGAATGCGGCAGGTCGGCAAGAGCACGCTTATCCAGGGGGAACCGGCATTAATGAATCGTCGCTACATCAACCTGGACGATTTCTCCCATCTTGAAGCTGCCCGGCGCAACCCAGAATCCCTTATTGAGGGGGAAGACCAGGTAACAATAGATGAAGTTCAGAAGTGCCCGGAGTTATTGACTGTTATAAAGCGGGCTGTGGATCGAAACCGGACAGCCGGCCGTTTTCTCTTGTCCGGCTCGGCGAACTTTGCGCTTCTCAAGGGGATCTCTGAGACTCTTGCTGGCCGGGCGGTTTATCTAATCTTATATCCCTTCACCCAGAGAGAGATTACGAGAGAGGTTGATTCCGAACCTTTCCTGCCTCGCTTTTTTCGTTCCCTTAAACTTCCATCTCGCCGGGATCCCGTCCAGCTTATAAAGCCGGCAAACATCCAAATGGGCGGCATGCCGCCGGTATGTCTCGGTCAGCTGGAAGATCCGGGGTTATGGTTTAAGGGCTATGAACAGACCTTTCTGGAACGGGATCTTCGTGAGCTTGCCCAAGTAGCTGATCTCTTGACTTTCCGTCATCTCTTACGCCTGGCCGCGATCCGGACCGGCCAAATACTCAAGATTAGCGAGCTGGCCCGCGACGCCAAATTAAATAGCTCCACAACCTCACGTTACCTGAACCTGATGGAAACATCGTTTGTAATCCGGCGGCTTGAGCCTTATCTGGGCAATCGGGCAAGTCGTTTGATTAAATCGCCGAAACTCTATTTTGGCGATTCGGGCCTGGCGTGCCACCTGGCCGGAGTAGAAGATTTGGAGTCCACAAGTATTGAGCCACTTCGGGATGCAATGCTGGAAACCTACGTAGCCCAGAATTTGGCCGGTATCCTTGAGGCCAAATGGCCGCAGGCGCGGCTTTATTTCTGGAATATTCAGGGAAGGTATGAGGTTGACTTCATAATCGAGTCAGAACGGGAGGTAATAGCCGTTGAGGTTAAATTGGCCCAACGCTGGGTCGAGCGAGATCTTTCTGGCCTTAAGGCATTTCGCTCCGCCGCTCCTAATTGTCGGGCAGCGATCCTCGCCTATAATGGAACCGAAGCCGTCCGTTTGGATAAAAAAATCTGGGCAATTCCTTTGAGATTACTTTTATCCTGAGCTTGTCGAAGGGGATTCATATTTTCCCTCTCCCCTATTGTGGGGAAGGGGAAAGAGCCTGCCCTGAGCCCCGCCTGTGGCGGGGTCGAAGGAGTGAGGGGGGATTAGGACCTGTAATATAAAATCTGAAATCTATAATCTACAATCTATTACTTGACACTGACACGGAATTGTAGATTAGGGGATGAGAACATGGTAGGATAGCTGAAAAAGGAAGGAGTAAGAAATTGGGGGTGGACTCTATTTTCCAATCTTCTGAGAAAAAGCAAGAAACAAGACCTGACCCCAGATCTCCGTAAGGAGGAAAAGATATGAGAAAGATCAAATATAGCAAAGATGTAGATGCCCTTTTGATAGAACTTTCAGACAAGCCAATTGACTATGCCGAAGAAGAAGGACAGATCATTGTGCATTTTACAAAAGAGGGGGAACCAGTGCTGTTTGAGATTCTGGATGCCAGAGAATTTATATTAAATTCCATGGCCAGCGTCCTCCAAGAAAAAGAAATTGCTTTGTCCTGATAGCTTAGTAGAGCTCAATCTTAGTAGAAACGGGGTCAGCCCTTGACATAGGACGTTTTGAAATTTGACTTATTTAGGGCTCAGGCCCGCAGTCTTGAGAGAATGAAATGAAGAAAGGAGTCGGACTCAATTTTATATTTAAGTTGTTTTAGAACCAACATCCCCTATTAAGTATTGGTGGATAGAGTATGGAAAAAGTACTGAAAGTAATAAAAGAGTTAAAAGGTAAAGAAGTGATCAGGAATTATGCTATTGGTGGAGGTATAGCAGTTATGTATTATGTTGAACCTCTGTTAACCTATGACCTGGATATCTTCTTTATTCCAGTTAAGGACAGTCTGGATGTTCTATCCCCAATTTATAATTATTTAAAGAAGAAGAGTTATAGAGCTTATAAGGAACATGTAATTATCGAGGGTGTCCCGGTACAGTTCATTCCTGTTTATAATGAACTTGTGAGAGAGGCAGTTGAAAATTCAGTGGAAGCGAAATACGGAAGGATAAAAACAAGAGTTATTAGTCTTGAATATTTGGTTACTATTATTTTTCAGACATTCAGGCCAAAGGACAGGGAGAGAATTATAAAAATAATGGAAGAGGCAGAGGTTGATTTGATTTTTTTGAAGAAGATTCTAAAAAAATATAATTTATATGAAAAATTCAAAAAATTCCGGAGGATGTATTATGGCAAATAGGGCTAAAAAGATTGAAAAAATTTTCAGTACAAAGGATTTAAGGAGAAAGCAACTTGCAAAATTACCATTTAAGAAAAAAATTGAGATACTTGTGAGGCTACAGGAAATGGCAAAGGGTATAAAAAGGGAGGGGAATATAGAGAAAAAAATGATCTGGCGGATC
>JAUWWP010000302.1 GCA_030616835.1 Deltaproteobacteria bacterium
CATGGCGGTGGCACTGTTGTCAAGAATTATATAGGTAATATTGGCCCGATTATACCTGGCATTGATCAAGGCGGGAATGCAGGCATGAAAGAAGGTTGAATCTCCCGAGATTGTGATAACCGGCCGGTTGAAGCCAAACCGCTGGAGATTGCCCAGACCGGTGGCCAAGCCGATTCCTGCCCCCATGCAGTGCAGGGTCTTTGATTGAAAATATCCGGCCGGGCCGACCCCAAGTGAGTAGCATCCAATATCGCCGGTTACCAGTCCATCTCGCCCGTCCAGTTTCAGGGCAGTCTTGATCGCCCAGAAGGCAGGACGATGGGGGCAGCCGGCACAGAAGCTGAGCATTCTAAAAGGGGCATAGGTGCCCACGACTTTCTTTACCTCATCGCGGTATCCTTCATCCCGGGGGCGATAATCCACTCCTTTTATCCGGGCCAGGGCCTGGATTACGGTGTCAGGACCGATCTCTCCCACATCCGGGATGTGTTTTGAGCTTTTACCATAGAAATTGATGGGCCCCAGGTCTTTGGCTAACTCGGCAGTCATGATCTTAACATTCTGTTCGAGGAAGGGGTCGACCTCCTCGACGATCAGGACCTCAGGGGCATGTTTTAAGTGAGATGCTACCAGTCTTTCGGGGAGGGGCCAGGTGGTTCCCAGTTTGAGGATACCCACCTCTTCCTCCATTCCCAGTGCCTTTACCGCTTCCTGGGAGTAAAACCATCCACTCCCGCAGGTAATGATGATAAACTTTGCCTGCTGGGGGCCGACATACCAGTTGAATCCAGAGGCCTCAAAATCCTCCCGGGCACTCTCGAGCTTCTGGTGTAAGGTTGAGTGCCACATCGGAGTCGGCACCGAGAGAAACATTCCCCCAAAACTGGCCTTTCTTCCCCTTTCGGGGATCGGGCCCAGCTTGACATTGCCCCGCCCGTGGGAAAACCGGGTAACACTGCGGATGATACAGGGAACCTTGAGTTTTTCCGAGAGCTCAAAGGCCCAGATGGTCATGTCCTTGGCTTCCTGAAAGGTTGCCGGCTCGAGCAGGGGGAGGTCGGCAAACCGGGCGAAATTCCGGCTATCCTGTTCATTGGTACTGGAATGAGCTGAGGGGTCGTCAGCGACGATAAGGACGAAGCCCCCAACGGTGCCCGAGAGATTAACCGTCAGCAGAAAGTCAGAGGCAACATTGAGCCCATTCTGTTTCATGGCGGTGAGGGCGCGGAGTCCGGAGAAGGAAGCGGCAGCGGCGGCTTCGATCGCTACGATCTCGTTTGTCGACCATTCCGCATAAAAACCAAGGTGTTCGGCAGCCCGGGCCAGGCTTCCCAGGATTTCGGAAGAGGGGGTGCCGGGATACGCGGTGCAGAAATCAACCCCGGCTTCAATCGCTCCCCGGGCAATTGCTTCGTTGCCCATTAAGAGTAAGCTTCGACCTGGTTCATCTATCTCTACATTTATCATGGCTAAGCCCCCGGCTGTAGTTTTTTTCGGTCCTCATCCTTCAGTCGTAAATACATTAGGTCCTTCTCATCCTTGGTTCTGCTTACTATCTCGGCTACTGCCCTTTTCTTCTTCTGGAAGGAGGCATCACGCAGGTGATCAAGCCTTGCCTTTTCCAGTGGTTCAGTCCTGATTACTCCGGCCTTCTTTGCCTCCTGGATAAGCCCCTCTCCTTGTTCAGTCCGGATTATCAGGGTATTCCAATCATCTATTCCTTCGACCATACCTACGGAGATATCAGCAAATTCTGCGGTCATATCAAAGCAGATCCGGCAAGTTGGCTTGATGAATTCTCTTATCTCGTCAAGAGGGATCTCGATGCTCGTGGTTTCAGTAGTCAGGGTGAGGATATTCGAGGGGGGAGGGGGGATATCCAGTCGGTTAATCAGAGCTAAATCAACCTTTCCTTTAAGGTATTGAGAAAATTCCCGGTAGGAGAGGGCCCAGGTACAGAATAGTCCGATTATAAGCCCAACCTTTTCGGCACTACTGTCAAAGCTTGAGGCCTGCATCTTCCTGAGAGCCAATACCTGACAGGGGGTTCCTACTACTCCGATCTTATTTGTTCCCTGTTTCAGTGCCTGGTTCATCCCGGCCAGGGTAGGAGAAGCGATGTAATTTGACCGGGCGCACTGGAGCACCTCCGGGCTGGAGCTGACCAGATCTCGCCCGGGCATAAAGGCCTTCCCGAAGGGCCTGGTCAGGAGGGCCGAGCTCAGCTCTCCGGTAGCCATCGCGAACATCGAGAGGGCGGATACCACTCCCCCGTATTGTCCGGCCGAGCGGACGTTACTATCCTCTGCCTGGGCCATTTCAATTGAGATGTAGGAGCCAAGGGCAAGGTCCGGTGACGGCTTGCCAAATACCATTTGCTCAAGGGCAGCAAGGTCGGTGCTTGTTCTTGGACAGAAATCATAGCATTTCCCCTCGGTAATTCCACAGGCCTCGATGATAACCACCTTATCCTTTACTACCTTGATATAGGGACAGATACCCACGCAGGCACCACAACTGGTACACCATTGCTGGGTTAAGATCTCTCTTTCTAAATCAAGGGGTCCTTTAATTTGCTCACCCACCTTTTTCTCTCCTTATAAAATCAGGGCTTTGAGCGGATCCAGTTCTGAATCATTATTAAAGAAACTCCCCTTTTTGTCAAGAAGAACTGGACTGGAGCTGCAATTTGGGAATAAGAATAGGTGCCTTCCGTGTCAAAACGGAGCTTGACATCCTGTTATTTTTATTTAATATTAATATTAAGAATCCTTAGAGGCAAGCCGGATGCTTATCCTGAGCCCTTCGACCCCGATGCCCATCGGGGCACACGACAGGCCCATCGAAGGAAGAAATTAGCAATCCAGCCTCGAGAGGGGGTTGAGAGGATGAAAACTGAGTGTAAAATAGGGAATTGTCAGAGACCTGTGCACGCCAGGGGGATGTGTATTGTGCATTACAGTCGTTGGCGTAAAGCCGAAAAGAAGGCAAATCCTCAGCAATTTCGGAAATGTCTAAAGTGTAATTTGCCCGTTGAGGCAAAGGGTTTGTGTCGAAGGCATTATCGGGAGATTTATAAGGAGAAAAAGAAGATAGAAGTTATTGATAAGCGGATAATTGATCAGTGGCTCCCAGAGAAAGCTGAGCAGTATATAGAGAGTTTAGGTCTTCCTGATGTTGGGAAGAAAGCGGAGAAGGTTCCTGTTAAACATAGGGAACGCTCTTGAGACGAACTCAAAAAGTTCAATGCACAAATAACCACCCGCAGATAAATGAAGCGGTAATTTTCGCCTGCCAGATCATCTACCCCCTCGCTCAAGAGATGAGCAGCTACGGCCAATACCGGCCGGAATAAAGTCCCTCAGGAATCCAATTCCGATTCTTTGGCTCGGATAAGAAGCGAATTTATTGAAAAGTCATTGGGTTTGAGAAGATGAAGATCTTTCTGGATTGTGTTCCCTGCTTTGTGAACCAGGCACTGGATGCGGGCCGGATGGCGACTGACGATGAGGCCCTTCAGGAGAAGATCTTGAGGGCCGTGCTGGAGCGTGTCCGGGGGCTGTCTTTCTCGGAGAGCCCCCCTTACATGGGAGGAGAAATTCATCGGATCGTTAGAGAGTTAAGTGGGAATGATGACCCGTATCGAGCAATCAAGGAACATTTTAATAAGTTGGCGATGGAGGCCTACCCGGAGTTGAAGGACAAAGTGAGAGATTCGGCGCAGCCCTTCGATACGGCGGTTCGCCTGGCGATCGCCGGAAATATCATTGACTTCGGCATGCGAAACAAAAAGGATGATATTCGGCTGTTTGATACGATCAAGGATACACTGCGCCGGAATTTTGCAATCAATCACATAAATGAATTAAGGAAAGCGGTTGCCGATGCATCCCGCATTCTGTATATCGGGGATAACGCGGGAGAGACAGTCTTTGACCGTCTCCTGATCGAGGAGATGCCGGTTGAGAAGGTTACTTATGTGGTAAAGGC
>JAUWWP010000075.1 GCA_030616835.1 Deltaproteobacteria bacterium
CAAAATATACATTTTATTGTATTTTTTCTTGCAATATTCAATTCTTTTAGGTATTTAAGGTGAAAATATGAAGATCAAGAAGTTAGAGATTCTGGGCTTTAAATCCTTTGTTGATCGCGCTGTTTTTAGCTTTCAACCAGGGATAACTGTGATTGTGGGTCCCAATGGATGTGGAAAGAGTAATATCGTTGATGCTATTCGCTGGTGCCTGGGGGAACAGAGTGCCCGGAAACTGCGAGGAGATGGGATGGAAGATGTGCTCTTCGGCGGAAGCGAGGAGAAGAAACCTCTGGGGATGGCTGAGGTCTCCCTGATATTTTCTAATGACGACGGCGAGTTTCCGGCTGAATATTCTGATTACTCCGAAATTATGGTCACCCGTCGGGTATTCCGTTCCGGGGAGAGTGAATTTTTTGTCAATAAAACTCCCTGCCGGTTGAAGGATATTACTGACCTCTTCCTTGATACCGGAGTGGGCAACCGGGTTTACTCTATCGTTGAACAGGGGCGAATTGGAGAGATCGTGAACTGTAAGCCGGAGGATAGGAGGGTTTTGATTGAGGAAGCCGCCGGGATTATGAAGTATAAAGTGCGCAAAAAGGAAGCCATCAGAAAGATGGAGGCAACCAGGGGAAACCTGCTCCGGGTCAATGACCTGCTGGGGGAACTGCGCCGGCAGGTAGGCTCCCTTAAGCGTCAAGCCCGGAAGGCGGAGCGATATCAGGCTTATCGGGAGGAAATCAAAGCTATCGAGTTAAGCTTGGCGGCGGAGAAATGCCAGGGTTTAATGGAAAGTTTTGAACAATCTCAGAGGAGCCTTGAGAGTATGCAGGAGCAGGAGGTCAGTCTTTCAGCCCGGCTCAGCAGTGAGGAATTGAAGGTAGAGGAGCTGAAGCTTAAGCTCGTGGAGGAGGAGAAAGCACTTAAAAAGATCCAGGATCAGCATAGCCAGGTCCAGGTTACTATCCAGAGAAAGGAGGACCAAAGGGAATTCAGGACGAAAGAGGGTGAGAGGATAAAGAATCAGACCCTTAGGTATAGGGAAGAGAGAGATAAGACTACCTTGGCGCTAAAGAAAATGGAGGAGGAAATCAAGGCCTTGGAGAAGGAGGAGAAGGAGTTTAATGATGAGCTATCCCTTAAGCTGAGCGAGCTGGAGGAGAAGGAAAAATATTTAGCCGAGGTGGTGGAGGAACAGAGTACATTAGGGGAGAGAATTGAAGAAGAAAGGGCTAACCAGATCGATCTGTTGAATGAGCTTGCTCATCAGAAGAATTCGCTCCTGAATTGTGAACAGAAGAAAGAGGAGCTTGAACGCCGAATAGCAGGAAACCAGGAAGAAAGGGGAAAAGTAACTCTCAGGTTAAAAGAGCTTGCGGAAAGCTGTCAAGGTCTTGAGGAAAACCTGGAGGGGTTAAAGAAAAATCGAAAAGAACTGGAGGAAGAAAAGGAGCTTCTGATAAAGCTCATTTCCGAGCTCCGGCAAAAGAAGGCAGGGATTGAAGAGCTAAACAAAAGCATTAGCGAAAGAATTAACCAGAATAAGTCACGCTTGCGATCTTTAGAGGAGCTGGAGGAGAATTTTGAAGGTTATCGGGAAGGGGTGCGCTCGATAATGCTCGCCCGGAAGTCGGAGGGGAAGCTGAATGGTGGCATTCGGGGGTTAGTAGTTGATATCATAGAGACCGAGCCCCGGTATGAAAGAGCATTAGAAGCAATTCTAATGGATCGACTTCAATATATTATTGTTGAGCACCAGGATGAGGCATTAAAGGCTATTGTATACCTCAAAAGCCAATCAGCGGGTCGGTGCACCTTCGTTCCTTTGGAATTACGCATGCCTAACCCATCTCGGCATAGGATAGCGGCAGAGAATAGACTGCCAGAAGGAGCAGCTGAGGGAGTTATTGCCCCTATCCTGGAGCTGGTTAAAATCAAACCAGATTACCAACCAGTGGGAGATTATTTGCTCAGCGATGTCCTGGTTGTCACTGATTTAGATCGGGCATTGAACCTCTGGAAAGATAATAATGGTTCCAGGACCCTGGTAACTCTGGAGGGGGAGGTTGTTAGCGCTTCCGGGGTGATGAGTGGTGGGAGCTTGCATAGTTTAGACCGGGGAATCTTAGCCAAAAGGAGAGAGAGCAAAGAATTATCACAGTCACTGAAAGAGGGTGAAGATAAGGTTATTTTAGTCAGGAAGGAGGATGAGCGTCTCGGCCGTGAGATCGTTGAGTGTGAGCAGAGGCTTGAAGAACTGAAAGAAAAGATTTATCAGCAGGAGATCCAGATAGTTGATACTGATAAGGACTATTGCCAGGTGCAGGAGGAACAGAATCAGGAGAGAACACGCCAGGAGGTCTTGGAGTTTACGATTGAGCAGCTCAATTCCGAGAGTAACAGACTAACCGAGGAGATCGGGCAGGCAAACAAGAAAAAAGAAGAGCTGGATGGACTGAAGCGGAGGAAGGAAGAGTTACTTGAGTCAGCCCAGCAGGATCTGACAGGTTTTCAGAAAGTAGTCCAGACCTTGAGTCAAGAGATAACGGAGCTAAAAGTAGAGACTACCTCGCTCCGGGAGCAGGTGATTGGTGTTACCAATGCCCGCAAATCATCCCTCCAGAGAAAGGGAGAATTAGGTAGTGAATATGAAAGGATCGGAGAGGAGATCCTGCGCTGTGAAAGGGAGACGGGCCTTATTCATAGTGAGATAGGTGGACTTCAGGAGGATCTGGATCAGCTTCTTCGGCTTAATCAAGAGTTCCAGAGCTCCGTTACTGGAGAAAGAGATCGGTTTGCGCAGAAGAGTGCTGAGCTTAAGGGCCGGGAGGAGGCTTTAAGAGAGCTGCGCAAGGAATATAATCAGCTCCAGGAGAAGGTTGGTGCTGGGAGCCTGCAGGTTACCGAACTGCGCTTGAAACTCCAGCATCTGGAGGAGGGGATCGAGGATAAATACCAGCTTAAGCTCCGATCAATCCTGGCGCAATTTTCGGGCGCATGTCCTCCGCAGGAAGGATGGGAGCAGAGGCTTGAAGAGCTTAAGGGTAAAATTGACCAATTGGGTGAGGTTAATTTAACTGCAAGCAGAGAGTATGGAGAGCTGGAGAGCAGGTATAACTTTCTTTCCGGGCAAAAGGCTGATCTGGAGAGTTCCCTTGTCTCCCTGCAAAAGGCGATAAACAGGATTAACCACACTTCCAGGAAGTGCTTCCTGGAGACCTTTGAGCGGGTTAATGAGCAGTTTAAGAGAATATTCCCGAGGCTTTTTGAAGGAGGAAGAGCGGAGCTGATACTCAGGGAGAATGAGGATATTCTGGAATCAGGGATTGAGCTTATTGCCCAGCCTCCGGGAAAGAAGCTTCAGAATGTTAATCTTCTCTCTGGGGGGGAGAAGGCCCTGGGGGCTATTGCCCTGCTCTTTGCCTTGTTAAGTATTAAGCCTACTCCTTTCTGCCTTCTGGACGAAGTGGATGCACCCCTCGACGATTCCAATATCGGTCGCTTCAGCGGGCTGATAAGAGAGCTATCCCAGAATTCTCAGTTTCTCCTGATCACGCATAATAAAAAGACAATGGAGATGGCCGATAGCCTTCACGGAGTTACGATGGAAGAGGCTGGGGTGACAAAGCTTGTCTCGGTGAAGCTGAATTAGGTTTGGATCTTCACGGAATAGCAGGGAGTAGCAGGGAGTAGCAAGGAATAGAAGGGAATAGCAATCCGCCTGAGGCGGATTGAATCCTATCTATTGATATTTGGATTTTTTACCCACAATAATCCGGGATTAGCCTTAGATTTACCCTCCGGGATAAGAACAATCTTCAAATTCCTAAAATTAAGGGTTTGACTTGCAGCCGAGAGCGGAGCTCTCGGCTTTTATATTTCTTGTCCTGAGCCCCGATGGGCATCGGGGTCGAAGGATAAGAAATGAACCAAAATTGCCTAAGGCGGACTACATTAAACAGTGGATAGGCGGTCCACCTGAAGGCGAATTGCAATCCGCCTTATCCTCCTTAGGCGGACAGGGGCGGAGCAAAATGCAAAGATAATAGATTGCAGATTCCATCCGCCTGGGGCGGACTGAAATCTACAATCTAAAATCTAAAATCTGTAATGAAACTCCAATGAAGATATTCAAGAGATTTTTTAGGCATTCGCGAGGACAGAAGGCTAAGGAAGACCAGAAAAAAAGCATTAAAGATAGTCTTGCTAAAACCCGCCGGGCCCTGGCAGCAAGGCTCGATGGTTTAATCAGAAGGGGTGGAGCAGCAGATCAGAGGCTTCTGGAGGAACTGGAAGAGGTGCTAATTGCCGCTGATATCGGAGTGAGAACCAGCAGAAGGCTCCTGGAGACAGTTCAAGAAAGAATATTGAAGCAGGGGCCAGAGCAGTTAGGGTTCTTAAAAGAGTATTTGAAGGAGGCAATCGGGGAAATTCTTATGGGCAGGGCTAAAGGTCTGGAGATTGAGGGTGGAAGGCCTCTGGTTATTATGGTGGTGGGAGTAAATGGGGTAGGAAAGACTACCACTATCGGGAAGATTGCCAGTCAGCTTAGATCCCGCGGATCGAAGGTGATGCTAATTGCTGCCGATACCTTTAGAGCTGCCGCCATTGAACAGTTACGGATCTGGGCTGAGCGGGCAGGGGCGGAGTTTATCTCGCAGCAGTTAGGCTCTGATCCCTCGGCGGTTATCTTCGATGCCCTGGAAGCGGTGAGATCAAGAGGGATAGATGTGGTAATAGCCGATACTGCTGGGAGACTCCACACCAAGACCAACTTGATGGAGGAGTTGAAGAAGATTAAACGGGTAATGGGGAAAAAGCTACCCGGAGCCCCTCAAGAGATACTCCTGATCCTTGATGCTACTACCGGTCAAAATGCTATATCCCAGGCAAGACTATTTAATGAAGCCCTGGGGATTACCGGGATCATTTTAACCAAATTGGACGGGACGGCTAAGGGGGGGGTCATCGTCGCTATTGCTAACGAGCTAACCGTACCCATCAGACTTATTGGAATTGGTGAGCAGATAGAGGATTTAAGAGAGTTTGATCCCGAGCAGTTTGTTGAGGCCCTGTTTTAATGAGGATTTCTTTTTCAGCACTACTGTCTCTTTTCCTTGCATCCGCCTCAGGCGGATTACTTCATCCTGGAGTGGCAGAGGGTGATGATTATCCAGAGTTAGAGGAAAAGATCCAGATCCAGGCAGAGAAGCTAAGCTATGAGAAGGAGAGCGGTCTTTACACTGTCAGTGAGGAGGTAGTAATTAAGTGGAAAGATGTTACTCTGGAGGCAGATCAGGTAATCTATGACACCAAACAGGATCTATTGGAGGCTGAGGGCAATGTTATCCTGAAGGAGGGGGATGATATTTTGCTAAGTGAGAGCTTGATCTATGAAAGGCAGGCCGATAGTGGCGTTGTGGGGAAAGGGGAGCTTTTCATCAAGAAGGAGAATTACCACTTTTTCGGGGATAAAATTGAAAGACTGGGGGGAAAAAAATATCATATAACCCGGTCAAGATTCACTACCTGCGATTGTGGAGAACGCCGGCCCAGTTGGGAGTTCACTGCCGAGGATGTCAAGTTAACTCTGGGAGGCTATGTCCGGGCCAGGAATGTCCTTTTTTATGTGAAGGGAATCCCTGTTTTCTACCTTCCCTATGGGATATTTCCGGTGAAGACAGAGAGACAGTCAGGATTTTTACTTCCGGAGAGGGCATATTCTCACAACAATGGATTTGAGCTCTCCCAGCCCTATTTCTGGGCTATCGCCCGGAATATGGACTCCACCTTCTACCTCAATTACTTTAGTGAAAGGGGGGTGGGTCCGGCGGTGGAATATCGTTATATCTTGAGCAGAAAAAGCAGGGGGAGTTTTTACACTAGTTACTTAAACGAGTTTCTTCTCGAAGGGGAGCATCGCGGGATCGCCGACTATGAACATCGTCAGAAATTCTCCCCAGGTCTTGCAGGTCTGATCGACCTCCACCGGGTCTCTGACCTGAATTATTGGAGGGATTTTGGGGGAAGGCTTGAAGAGAGGTCCTGGCCGTATTTGGAATCGCGAACATCCGTAACAAAAAACTGGCTGGGGGCCAGTCTGGTTTCAGAGTTAAAGTATTATCAGGACCTCTGGGCTTTCGATGATTTCGGTAATGAGGATCTGGCAGGAAATGGCTACTTTGATGAGGGAGAGCCCTTAAAAGATAAGGAAACGATTCAGCAGCTTCCTACAATCGATTTTGTTATTCATCAGCAGCGGATCTGGAAGACCCCCCTTTTCTTTGACTTAGAATCCTCTTTCGGTAACTTCTGGCGAGAAGCTGAAGGGTTCGATGACTTCGGGGAAGATGGCATACCCAGTCACTCGGAGCCGGACTATGACCCGGATACCAACCCTGATCCCTCGGGCGATGATTATGATCCTATTGATAATCCTACCGGTACCGAAGAGAACTACTATTATGATGTAGATGAACCTATAAGAGAGGGTCAGCGAATGGATCTGCATCCCCGGATATCCTTGCCAGTTACTCTCAGAAATTACTTCCAACTAAGCCCTTCCATTGGTCTGCAGGAAACCTCCTATTTTAGTGACGTAGGTAAGAAGGAGGTGAAAACAAGGGAAATTTACGATTTTTCTATGAATTTTAGCTCTACTTTGTTAAGGATCTTCGAATTAAAAGAAGGCAGGAAGATCAAGCATTCCCTGAAGCCCGAAGTTGACTATGTTTACCTTCCCCCGGTTGACCAGGATGATCTGCCCCTCTTCGATCCGGTTGATCGGAAAGAGAAGGAGAGCTTGCTGAGCTACTCTTTGAAGAGTTTTATTATCGGGAAGAGCTCAAACATATCCGAAGGTAATAGATACCGGGAGCTTGCTCAGTTAAAGATTCAGCAGGGCTATGATTTTAACCGGGAAACCAATCCTTTTTTGCCGATTTCCGAGGAGTTGGAAATCAAACCCCAGAGGTGGCTTTATTTAAAAGAGGACCTCGATTACCATGTATATCGAAACAAGCTCTTAGGGCTTAATACTCTTTGTCAGTTAAGTGACCGGAGGGGAGATTTTCTCCGGGTTGACTACCGATTTTTAGCGGATGATCCTGGACTGGATGATGAACCCGGAACCTCAGACGATGTAACCGGTAATGAATGGATTTCCGCAGGGGCAGGGGTTAATCTGGGAAACCATTTCAAGCTTTCTTATCGGACCCGGTACTCCCTTCTGGCTGAGAAAATTCTGGAGTCGGGATACGGTCTGAAATATACCTCCTTCTGTAGTAAATGCTGGAGTTTGGAGTTGACTATGATTGATCGACCCGGGAAGGTAGATGATCGGTTTACGGCAATAATAACCCTTCAGGGTTTGGGTTCAGCCGGCACGGAATAAAAATTTCATTGACATAAAATCAAAAGATTCTTAATATTATTGGAACGATGAGGATTAAAGAGAGGTAAAAATGCCGGTAGAGATGGACATAATCGTTTCCCTCTGTAAGCGCCGGGGGTTCATTTTCCAGAATAGCGAGATCTATGGAGGACTGGGCAATACCTGGGATTATGGGCCTCTGGGAGTAGAGCTGAAGCGCAATGTCAAGGATATCTGGTGGCGCAGTGTTGTCAGGGAACGAGAGGATATGGAAGGACTGGATGCAGCCATTCTGATGCATCCTACTACCTGGATTGCCTCCGGCCATGTGGAGAGCTTTACCGATCCCTTGGTTGATTGCAAAAAGTGTAAGAAAAGATTTCGTGCCGATGACCTGGAGGGAGAGTTCTGCCCGGAATGTAAAGGGGAACTAACGGAGATGCGCAAGTTCAATCTTATGTTCAAGACCTTTATGGGACCGGTAGAGGATGAGGGTTCGGTTGTTTACCTGCGACCGGAGACTGCCCAGGGGATCTTCGTTAATTTTCTAAATATTCAGAAGGCGATGCGCCGGAAGCTTCCCTTCGGTATTGCTCAGATAGGAAAGGCCTTTCGCAATGAAATTACCCCGGGAAATTTTACTTTTCGTACCCGGGAATTTGAGCAGATGGAGATAGAATATTTTGTCAAGCCGGACTCTGACCAGGAGTGGTATGATTACTGGGTCAAGGAAAGATTTGACTGGTATGTAAGGTTTGGCATTAAACCGGAGAATCTTAGGCTGAGAGAGCACGGTAAGGAAGAGCTGGCTCACTACGCCAAGTCGTGTCACGACATTGAATATCTTTTCCCCATGGGCTGGTCAGAGTTAGAGGGTATCGCCAATCGCACAGATTTTGATCTGAAGCAGCATACAGACTACAGTGGAAAGGATCTTCACTACTTTGATGAAGCTACGCAAGAGGAATATATACCTTATGTGATCGAGCCATCCGCCGGTGCGGATAGAGCCGCCCTTGCCTTTCTAATCGATGCCTACCGCCAGGAGAAGGTCAAGGGTGAAAAGAGGGTAGTCTTAAGCCTTCACCGGGAACTGGCACCGATTAAGGTGGCAGTGCTTCCACTGCTGCGCAACCGCCCGGAGATCGTAGCGATGGCCAAAAAGATTGCCGAGGATCTGCGCCGACATTTTAGAGCCGTCTATGACGATACCGGTTCCATTGGGCGACTTTACCGCCGTCAGGACGAGATTGGAACCCCTTACTGTGTGACCGTGGATGTTCAATCCCTAACTGATAAGGAAGTAACTGTCCGTGACCGGGACAGTATGGAACAGGATAGAATTCCGATTGAAAGATTGAGGGAGTATTTATCAGAGAAATTAGGAGTATAATGTCAAATGTCAAAACCCAAAGTTCAAATGAAACTCAAAGTTCAAATGACAAATTCATTTACTTCAGGGAATGGCAGGGAGTAGCAAGGAATAGCAGGGGCTTGAACCCTTGAATCCTCGAATCCTATCTTTTGGGATTTGGTCATTGGGATTTGTTTAATGAGGAGGTTACCGTGGCAGAAAAATATGTTTATTTCTTCGGCAGTGGAGAGGCTGAGGGTGGAGCAAAAATGAGAGGCCTGCTGGGGGGCAAGGGAGCTGATCTGGCCGAGATGACCGGCCTGGGGATCAGGGTCCCTGCGGGTTTTACTATCTCTACCGAGGTCTGCAGTGCTTATTATCAAAATAATGAAAATTATCCTCCGGGGTTGGAAAAGGAAGTTGAGGAAAATTTAAAAAAGGTTGAGAAGGTAATGGGAGCAAAATTCGGTGATGAAGAAAATCCGCTTTTGCTCTCGGTGCGCTCGGGTGCCCGGGTTTCCATGCCGGGAATGATGGATACTGTCCTGAATTTGGGTTTAAATGATACTACCGTCCAGGGATTGATCAAGAAGTCAGGTAATAAGCGTTTTGCCTATGATTGCTACCGACGATTTGTCCAGATGTACGGGGAGGTAGTTCTGGGGTTAAAGCCGGAGGAAAAGGAGGAGGACTACTTTGAGGTTCTGATTGAACAGAAAAAGAAGGAGAGAGGGGTAAAGCTCGATACCGAGCTTACCGCCGATGATCTGAAAGCTC
>JAUWWP010000196.1 GCA_030616835.1 Deltaproteobacteria bacterium
AAATTAAAAGCCTACTTCGCCGTAGTTCAGCCGCCGCTTTAGCTCCGGCGAAGGTGGCTGGCTACGAAGGCTGAATATCAAATGTTCACCCCGATGCCCATCGGGGCTCAGGACAGGGTTTTGTATTTTGGGCTTTGATCATTTGAAATTGTTTAGGATTTGGTGCTTAGTGCTTAGGATTTACCTTTCTTGGGGCGGGAGATCTTATCGAGCAACGGCGGCTTCATGAGCCCCAGGTCGCGGCCGGTGATCTTCCAGATGTAATCGCGAATCTGGCTGTCAATCTCCCCGGCGGCGGCCGCATCCATCCGGCTGCGATCGTCATGGAAAAGGTCGATCGCGAGACAAAGCATCTCTTCCACCTTTTGCCGGAGCACAAGACCGCTACCCGCGCTGCCCTCATCGAGTTTCTTGAGGAACGCTCGAAGTTCCTCGGGCACATCGCCTCCCGCTTCCTCCACTGCCCGGGCAATGCGTCTTATCATGTCCGAGCCCATTTCGATATCCTGCATGACAAGCTCGTGCTTGTATTCGATTCGGTCGGCCAATTGCTGGATGAGGTCAATGACCGCGAACACCTGGCCGCGCACGCGGTCGGATTCAATCTCCGGAGCGATCACATGCTCCAGGGTGTGGATGAGCCGGCTGAAATAGACATCCGTGCTGATAAACATTATGCCACTCCTTTTCAAGGGGAAAGATATTTGTTCAATCCCAGGATCAAGTTGAAGTACTGGATGTACAGGGTCATCCCGAATACGCCGGACTTAAGGTCCAGGCCAGGGGTTGTCCGAAATGCGTTGGCGGCCGTGACCGTGATGCCCACAGCCTTGAAGCCGGTCAGGATGTGATAGAATTTTAGCTTCTCTTCGTCTATCTTGATGCCGCTCTTTTCCTCATACTTGGCGAAGAACTCGTCCTCGGGTAAGAGGTGGCTCACCCATCGATGCGGCGCGGGCGAGCGCCATACACTGCTGATGATGTAGGAAATATCCTCCATTGGGTCACCCAGGTGGACCATCTCCCAATCCAGTATGGCCATGATATGGCTGTCCCGCGTAATGTAGTTACCCGTGCGATAATCCCCGTGCACCAGACACACCCGCTCGTTTTCCGGCAGATTGTCCCTGAGCCAGTTCGCGGCGTACGCCACCACCGGCTTTTTTCGGAAACCCGCGCGGGCAATCACCTCCTCCCAGTAATCCACCTGTTGCCGTGCTGATCCCGTGCCGGGCCCGGGTTCTCCCAGGAACTCAAGGCCCAATCCTTTCCAGTCCACATTGTGAATCAGGGCAAGGTTCCGGACAAAATCCTCAGCCAGGCTCAACCGCTCGGCATCGTCGGGAACAAGCCGCCAGTTAGGATCAAACATCGATGACACGGAAAAGAAGTGCACCTCCCCCTCTACCCTCTCCATTACATAAAAGGGCAGCCCCATGACCTCCGGGTCAGGCTCATACCAGTAGGTTTGGGGAACCGCAATCTCGGTCTTGTTGATGGCGGTCAATACGCGGTATTCGATGGAGGCATCGTAAGGTTCCAGGAGGCCGGAGATGGGCTCCTTGCGGATGATGATATTCCGCTCCTGAAGACGACCGTCCTTCCGATAAGAAAGACTCAGGCTGAAGGTTTCCATCGACCAGCCTTCCAGGTTCTGCCATATATTGGTAATGGACAACTCATCGGCCTCGAGCTTTTCGGCCAGGTAGCGTTCAAGCTTGTCCCGGTCTATCTGGGACATATTATATCACCCCTTCGGGGAACTCCGCCGTAGTCTCCCGCCGCTCTCCGAATTCTGACTTGCTTATATCACATCATAGTGGGTATAGCAAGATGTTCAATGAAGCAGAACGGGGCCTGATCGCAATTGCTCGGGAAAGCCATTATTATCGAAATAGGTGTTTTCGGACGGCAATGTGATTTACTTGACGGGGGCGAAAATATTGGATAATTATATACTATGGGCGGAATCAAGAAGCGGCTGTGGGAGGGAATGATATACGCGGCAATTGCCTGCATAGTGTCATTAGGGCTGGTTGCGGCTTCGATTGGAGAAGTTAGGGAACTCCCTTTCTCCCCGGAGGAACTGGCCAGGCTGGAGCGGGGGAAGGTGGTGTTCAGCCTGGTCGAGACCAGAATATCGGATGACAAGCAGTCCTCGGTGCTGACCGGATCGGTTCTGATTCGACATCCGCCCGAGGTAATCTGGGAGGTGTTAAACCATACTGAGCGCGAGAAAGAGTGGATCCCATATCTCAAAGAAAGTACCGTGGTAAGCGACAAATGGCCCACGCCTTCCACCCGGGTCACTGTGACTGATTACAAGTTCAGTGCTTACACGATCAAGGTATATTATTCCCTGGTACGAGAATACGACTACGAGGCCAAGACGATCAAGGCATACATGGATAGGACCCGGCCGCATAAATACTTCGTGGATATCCAGGCCGGATGGAATTTCTACCCCTACCAGGATGGTATTATCTTCCAGTACTACTCGGACAGCAAGCTTACCGTCAACCTGCCGAAATTCATTTCCCGGCGACTGGCCAAAAGACAACTCGCCGCCGGAATTGCAGCAGTCCGGAAGCGTTGCGACTATATCGCCGAGGAAATGAGACACTGATAGCTCACCCAAGCAGGTTGCGGAGGCCGTATGATGCGGCGGTGCCGATGTATCGCAGCTTTTCGACGCCTGATTGGATGCGGTGCAAGCGCTCGACGACACCACAGCCCTCCAGGTCCTTATAGTAAAATCGAGCGAAGCACTCCTTGATGAATGCCTGGTGACGCCGGAGAGGGATCACATGAAACACCCGCGCGCTAATATGGTGACGCCGTCCGCGCTCGTCCACCAGTTCCAATTCGGCGCTCTTAGGGCTCTGGCCGTCTGCCATCATTTCCAGGTGGATGGTCGATTCCACGATGCGCGCATTATCCTTGCCGTCAAAAACGAACCCGCCAATGTGCTCCTTCCCCTGGTCATGGACACTGAAGACATTAAAGGAGAAATGCTCTCCGAACTGGGCCGTTATCCAGCGCCACTGTTCCACCCCGCCCCAGTCGCGGATACCCCAGGAATGGTCGCGCTGGCCGGTCCCGTCAATAGTAATCTCCTTACCTCTCATCCGAAGCACTCCCTGGACACGGCCGGATTGCTCGTAGTGCTCCTGTGCCACCTTTTTGGGCAGGGAGTGCGTCTCGGTGTTGTAGTCATAGGCAGGGGTGAAGCAGAGGAAATTGAGATCCATCGAATTTCGCCTCCCCTCCAGGCAAAGTCGCCACCGCCGGAAGGGCTCAATCATTTCGTAGCGGAGCCTTCTTACCCGCGCCCTTTCCGGAAGCTCGAAACTTTCCCAGGGCTCCTTGAACTTCAGGTTCACGGCGGGATAGGCAAACCAGAGCGAACGGCCGCGGATGACCATCAGAAGGCCGTCAACTTCACTCTCGTTAACCCGCCAGCCGATGGTGGTGAAGCCATATATTCCAGCCCGGTCGTCCACAAAATTGAAGTAGTACGATTCTCGCCAGTACCGGTCCCGGGTTTTTTCGTGACGTCCCTCGTCCCGGTCGGTTAATGGGCTCATTTATCCTCCTTGGTTGTTAGGATCGTGACCCGGCCCCGGGTGCCATCCACCCGCAATCGGTCGCCCGTGCGGATAAAGCGCGTTGCCCCGAACACATGCGTGACCGCAGGCACGCCGAATTCACGCGCCAATATGGCGCCGTGGCTGAGCAGCCCTCCCGTCTCCAGCACAAGTCCCGCAACCTTCATAAAAGCTGCACTCCATGCCGGGTCGGTGCTCTCGGTTACGAGAATATCGCCTTCCCGCAGCAGGTGGGCATCCGCAAGCTCCGTCAATACCTGCGCCGACCCATCGACAACGCCGGGAGCGGCGTTTAGGCCTGAGTACTCGCCCGGCGGTAGCTCCGCTTCCTGTTTTCCCGGATCCTCGAACTCGAATGATCCCATAAGGTAGGTTGGGGGAAGTCGGCCGCGGTTGGCCTCCAGCTCCCGGCGCCGGTTCGTGATTTGCCGGCGGATATCCGGGGCGAGGTATCGTGCCTCCACGGCTGCGGTCATCTCACTCCGCTCGAGGAAGAAAACATCTTCGGCGTGATCCAACTGGCCCTCTTTCACGAGCCGCTCCCCGATAGCAATCATTAGTCGTCTCATCAGGAACATGATCCGGTCGAGGATAAACCGTTGATTTTCGCGGTAGCCGATAAACAGGCGCGCCTGCTGTGCCGTATGGACGAACCACCACTTGACGAGAAATCCGTACCATTTCCGGCGGATGCGCTCCCGCGCCTCGGCCATCGCTTGCTCCATGCGTAGCCGCGCCGCTTCGGATCTGGAATGGGGGCTGGTGGGCAATTCCTCTGTTAGGATACCTTTGATCACACCGGCCACCTGTCCGGGCGCCTCCCTCCAGTGAGGAGCGGTGATATCCCGGGAGGTGGTGCGATGGCCGTAATCGTCGAGGAAGGACTTTAACGCTTGCCGGGCGGCCGGGCACTCATCACCATTGAGTATGCGTCGCGCCGCCTCGTCCGGTTCGAGCGAGAGGAAGATTTCCCTTGCCGTAGGATCGTTACCGATCTCCCGGGTAGTTTCCCAGAGCGCCTGGTCGGTCTTCATCGTGATGCTCGAATCTAAATGCCCCGTGATCCTTAAAAACAGGGAGCCGTCGGCGTCATCGGCCCATTTCTCGCACATGGCACGGGAGATGTCTGTCAGCGCCGTGCTGTAGGAAGCATGTCCCCATCGGATGATCTCGAAATGCTCGATGCCCATACGGTTCACTTTATCGAACATTTCCATAAGCTCCCCGATGGGCAGGTTATCTTCGAGGCGGCGGAGCAGGCTGCCGGTTCGATCTTTTACGGTCTGGCTCCATTCTTCAAGAGCGCGCAGATTCCGGGTCATCCCGCTACGCTTATCGGTGAGATGTGCCCTGATCAAGGCTATGATACCCCTGAGGGGCTGGCAGGGTGCTTCAAGAAAATATTTGTCGTCGTGGGGTGAGCCCATGGAGTCGGTGAATTGCCTGCGCGCCGACCTCGGAAACATCGTGATAGTCTCTCTCGCCAGGCGCGTGTTCATGTAAAGATGGGACTTATGGAGGCGGAAGAAATCCAGTTCGGCGAGGTTTTTGTACCCAAATGCCCTGATCATTGGCTTGAAGGTCCCCTCGACTATCCAATCAACGCCGCAGGTGAATGTCAATGGGGAGATCACATCGGTCCAGTACTGGTCACCCATTTTACGCGTGAACACCGGCTTGCCCTCCGGCGGGAGGGTGGTGATGGGGCGGGATTGGAGCAGGGTGATGCCTCCGACCCGACGGTTGCCCGCCGGGGCGTTCTCGATTGCCCACTCGATGTCCTGAGGGCACCCCATTTCTTGTTCTAAGCGACAGCCCAATTCTGCCAAAACCTTTAGATCACTTTCGAGTATACATGGTTCGGTGGCTGCCGTCTCTCCCCGGGATTTACCCGACAGTCGGCTCCGCTTGATCTTCCCGGTGGACTTCCAGAGCACAAAATTATCCGGCTGCACCTTCCCGCTCACTACACCTTCGCCGAGGCCGCTAGCCGCATCTATCACGATCTCGCCGGGATGCGCCGTCAGGGGATTGGTGGTAAACATGACTCCCGAGACCTCGGCCCGCACCATCCGCTGCACCACCACGGCCATATCCGCTTTCATGTGGTCAATGCCGGCACGGCGTCGATATGCCATAGCCCTTTCGCTCCAAAGGGAGG
>JAUWWP010000176.1 GCA_030616835.1 Deltaproteobacteria bacterium
ATTGTTTCGATCATAACCACCGGGGCGGGGTCTAAAGCTGAATCTACCCGACCGAGTTTACCCACTACCATCTCAACTTCATCAGGGAAATTATTTTTTATGATAATATCCTGTTTTTTCATAACCTCCATTACCTGGGTCAAAGATGCCCCCGGCAGTAACACAGGCATAAATAAAAGGTCTCCTTCATTCAAGGGAGGCATAAATTCTCTTTTAATTTGAGTAAACAGTAGAAGACCTATTGCCAGTACCACCAAAGAAATGGCAATAGGAATTCGTTTATGTCCAAGAGACCATTTAATTATCGGTTCATAGCCTTTCTTTAAAGCAAGAGAGACCTTGTTCTTCTCAAATAAAAGCAGACGACCACGGAGAAGAAAGTAACCAAGTACCGGAATCAAAGTAATAGCAATAACAGCTGCCCCAAACATAGCAAAGGTTTTAGTATACGCTAAAGGATGAAAAAGCCGGCCCGATTTTCCCGCAAGGGAAAATATTGGAATAAACGAGACAATCGTGGTTAAAAGGGCAAAAAGGACCGGATGCCCTACCTCTTTAGCCGCTTCCGTGCAGACTTCTGTTCTTTCCTGGGAAGTGAGTCGTGAGCCTTTTTTATTCCCAGCATCAGCCAGACGACGGTAGATATTTTCCGTCACCACTATGCCGGAATCCACCATCACCCCGATAGCGATAACGATCCCCCCTAAGGACATAATATTAGCCTCAACACCGATCCGGCGCATAATGATAAAGGAAATTAGAACACCGATAGGTAAAACCAGAGAAATAACAATACTTCCCCAGAAATGAAGCAAAAAGAAAACGATAGTTACTACTGTTATTACTGTCGCCATTATCAGGGCCTGCGTGAGTGTACTGATAGACCTCTTGATCAGTCCGGTCCTGTCATAGAAAGGAACTATCCTTACCCCGGGAGGTAATCCTGTTTCTAATTCAGCAGTTTTCTTTTTGATTCCGTCAATCACTTTCAGAGGATTTTCGCCGAAACGCATGTGCACTACCCCACCACATACCTCGACTCCCTCTTTATCCAATGCCCCCCGACGAAACTCAGGTCCCAGGGTAACATTAGCCACATTCTTGATATATACCGGAACGCCTTTATGGGCACTAATGACGATGTTCTCTATATCATTTATATTCTTGATAAACCCGATGCCCCTTACCGCAAATTCGCGACCACCTTCTTCAAATACCTTCGCGCCCACATCGATATTGCTTCGCCTGACCGCGTTTATAAGGTCAGAGATCTTTATTCCGTAAGAATAGAGTCTGTTCGGGTCAACATCTATCTGGTATTGCTTGACAAACCCACCGACACTCGCCACTTCGGCTACGCCGGAGACAGAATTAAGCTGGTAGCGGATGTACCAATCCTGAAGAGAACGTAACTCTCCCAGGTCATGATGTGAGCGAACAAGCTTTTTGCCATCCAGAGGGCATTTCCCGTCCTTTTCATAAGATTTTTGTGGGTGGTCCGGGCAATAATATCCGTTCTCCACTGTGTACCAGAATATCTGTCCCAGGGCAGTAGCGTCAGGACCGAGTACTGGAATAACCCCTTCAGGAAGATCTTGTTGGGCAAGATTTAAGCGTTCCAAGACTCTGGTGCGTGCCCAGTAGAAGTCTACCCCGTCTTTAAAGATTACATTCACCAGGCCAAAACCAAACCACGAATCCGAACGAACCGTCTTTACCCGCGGAAGCCCCATCAGATTTATCGTCAGGGGATATACCACCTGGTCTTCTACATCCTGCGGGCTCCTCCCCGGCCAGTCGGCAAAGACAATAACCTGGTTCTCGCCAATGTTAGGGATAGCATCAATAGGAGTCTGCTTCAGCGACTGGATCCCCCAACCGATAATAAAAAGATAAAACAGGAGAACTAAAAATCTGTTCTTTAATGATGATTCAATTATTCTATTTATCATTTTAGTAAATTAGGGATTAGTGGATTAGAGATTAGTTAATTATTTCTTTTTAGAGATCGGATATAGCCACTAATACCCTTTGATAATCCTTCGTATTCCTCATCCAGTCTATTGAAAAGTTCTTCGTTGACATATTTGCATCCGCAAGCAACTCTTAAATGGCTTCTAGTCTCTTCAACCTCACCACGAGCAGTATAAAGAACTCTAACTTTATCAGCAAAGTAATATCTCCCGTGCGCTTCGGCAATATTGGCAATAACCGAATTGGCAGAGTTTCTTAACTGGCTTGTCAGACTGTACCGTTCTTCCTTTGGGAAAGTAGAAGTTATTTTGTAGACTTTCATCAACAATTCGTAGCCATTCTGCCATATCTTTAATTCATAAAATGCCTTCGCCACACTACCTCCCTAATTAACTAATTAACTAATTCACTAATTAACTAATTCACTTTCAATGCTGATGATGTTTCTTTTCTTTCCCCAAAGCGGCATCATATACTGCTGCTTCTTCCCCGGTCAACTGGGTTTGAGAATCAATCAGGAAGTTTGCCCTGGTAACAACCCTTTCTCCTTCTTTTAATCCCTCTACTATTGGATAATAGGCTCCCGCCCGGGGCCCTATTTTTACTTCTTTTTGCTTATAATTACCGCCTCCCTCAGAGACATAAACTAACTTTCGCTTACCGGTATCCAGCAAAGCGCTGACGGGTATTGCCAGGGCCCCGTTATGTTTAAATGATTTAGCCATCCAGGGGAAGTCTTTCTTAGTCAGAGGGATCTTAATTTTTACATTGACAAACATCTCCGGCCTCAATTTCCCCTCGAGATTAGGAAAATCGGCCCGGACCTTAACTGAACGAGTTTGGGGATGGAGTACGGGATCGACGAAAGTAATCTTCCCCGAAAATACTTCTCCGGGATAAGCTGGAGTAACAACCTCCACCTCCTGACCCAATTTTACCCAGGACATCTCATATTCGTAAATGTCGGCAAACATCCACAGATTGGAAAGGTCAGCAACTGTATAAAGATGAGATCCCTCTTTGACATATTGCCCTTCTAAAGCCGCCTTCTTGATGACAGTTCCACTAATCGGCGAATAAATAGTCATATGGATACTTGTTTTTTTCTCTCTCTCTAATCTTTCAATCTCCCTTTTCGGAATGCCCCAGAGGAGAAGCCGCTTCTTGGTTGACTCCACTAATGATTTAGCATCCCTTGCTATCTCCGAAAGCTGGCTGCCCTTTAGCTTCTCTAAGGTCTCCAAAGCTAAAAGATACTCTTGCTGGGTAGAAACCAAATCAGGGCTATAGAGCATAACCAAGGGATCGCCTTTTTTCACTTCTACCCCGGAAAAGTCAACAAACAGTTTATCAATTCGTCCACTTACCCAGGCAGTAACATAAGCAAATTTACGTTCGTCGTAATCTATTTTCCCTGCCGTATTGATTTCCTGGGCCAAACGGTGCGGTCTAACTTCAACAGTTTCCACTTCAATTAGCGCCTCTTCCTGCGGGGTAAGTCTAATAGTAGGAATCTTACCTTCGTGAGTAGATTCCTTTTCTTTATGTACCGGGATTAGGTTCATATTACATACCGGGCACTTAGTGCTCCCCTTCTTGCATTCTTCCACGCTTACCTTTACCGAAGGATGCATGCTGCAGGTATAGTGTGATATCTGATCTTTACCTGATCCCTTTTCTTTATATACCGGGATCAAATCCATATTACATACTGGGCAACTGGTACTCCCTTTTTTGTATTCCTCAATGCTTACTTTTACCGAAGGATGCATACTACAGGTGTAATGTGATACTTGTTCTTCTACTGACTTCCTTTCTTCCTTGGCGCAGGAAAATAGTACTATTCCTGCAAAAATCACC
Source organism: Deltaproteobacteria bacterium (assembly GCA_030616835.1). Taxonomy (GTDB): domain Bacteria; phylum Desulfobacterota. Next base: position 3,835 of record JAUWWP010000176.1, read on the forward strand.
AATAGGCCTCCGATAACAAATCGTGACACTACATTTTTTTGTTTTCCTTTTAACATTTTCTCCTCCTTTTTGTTTAAATTATATCAATTAAGTCATTGCGAGGAGTCATAAAGGACGACGAAGCAATCTCATTTTAAAGGCAAGATTGCTTCACGGAGTTTACCCTGAGCGAAGCGAATGTGTTCGCAATGACAGTATTAACAATCAACTATTCAACTAAATCTATCCCTACAATTCCTTCTAATTCTGCCAAATTCTGGCCATATTTCATTAAAGAATTATAGTATTTCAGCTCCGCATCCTGATACATCTTCTGACTGCGAATTAAGGTAAGAAAATCAACTTTTTCTGTCTCGTAGGCGATTGCCGCTGCCCTCATTGCCTGTTCAGCTTGAGGAAGAATTGATGTACTAAATAGATTTACTCTCCTCCAGGAGCTATCAACCCTGACAAGGGCATCCTGTACTTGAAATAGAACCATATTATTCATCGCCTGATAGCCTGCCTCAGCACGGTTCTTCTCTGCCCTGGCTTCACTTATTCCATAAGACTGTTTCCAGAACCATAAGGGAATATCCATCATCAGCATCGCATCCCATTTGTCCCAGTCGGTGCCCGGTGGCATTTCGGACCAACGATATGTAACTGTGAAATCAGGAAGGTAATCCATTCTGGCTAAATTAAAGGCGCTTTTGCTTCGTTCTACTGCATAGTCCATGCCTTTCAACTCCGGACGCTTTTCCAGTGCCAGTTTTTCCAATTCTCCATATTTTAATTTAAGTGGAATAACTTCCCATTCTTCAGGTTTACCCAATGGAGAAAGGGTTGGTCGGTTTAAGAGAGTATTTAATCTTGCTTCAGCGGTATTCCTTTCTTGTTCCAAGGTAATCAACTCATCAGTTAAAAGCGAAAGTTCTACCTGTGCTTTCAAAACATCGTGCTGGGGTGCTTTGCCAACCGTGTATTTTATCTCGGCAATGCTGGCAAATTTCTTAAGTAGATCTTTATTCCTCTGGTTGATCTCGATCGACTTATGGATAAAAAATAGTTGAAAATAGGCTTTCTTTACCTTAGTAATAATCTCTATCTCTTTTGTTTTATACATCTGGTAAGCCATCTGGGCGGATCTTTTCGCTACCCTTCCCTTAAGGGTCATTTTGCCCGGGAAAGGTATCTTCTGGGAGATGCTATACATCCGCATAGAGGCTTCTCCCAAAGAGAACTCACCGCGAGGGATATCTTCCCACATTATTCCGAATTGTGGATCGGGCCAGGTGCGTGCCTGCCATACATTAGATTTGACCGCAAGCCATTTTTCCTTCGCTTCAAGTATTTCCGGATTGTTCTCTTTTGCTTCTCTGATTACTTCGTCAAGTGTTACTTTACCCTCCTCCGCTCCCAAGTGCAGAGGGTAAAGAAAAATACAAAGGATACAGAATTGTAACCGCAGAATTAATTTAACCATTACTATTTCCTCTTAATCGAATTAGTAATCTCGATGTCGCAATTCTCCAATCAATTCAGCCTTTCTAATCCTGAAACTACTTTAGGGAAATAAAAGATAACCATTACTGTTATAACTATGGGGTAAAGTAAAATTCACCTCTACTTTCTTTCACATGCACATCCTGAAGGAGTTCCTTGTTTTCGACAATTCTATATAATGAGCAAATAATGTGCCAAGCTCATCTTAAACTCGATAATGTCTCTAACTACTTGAAAATAAAGATATTAAACATAATCACCACGTATATAGAAAATTAGGATAAGTCTCATTTATTAAACTTAAGTGAGACAGTATAATATATAGTTCACTCGGACTATACCTCAGGACAATCTGAATTTGCGCAATAAACTTTAGTATTACTGCATATTATGATAATAAGTCCGTATAAGTTAATAGAACATAGTGTCTCATTTAACTTAAATGAAACATTTTTATAATTGAGACAGTTGTAAAACGGCCCTTTTTTAGTCAATTTATTGATTAGTAAATTAGAGATTAAGAGGAGCCTTGGGTAATGATTTTTTGATGTTTCGGGCAAAGTCCTAAGTGGTTTCTGTCGGAGCTACCTAATTGTGCCTGGAGCAACTCCTCTTGCCAGTGAGCATTATACAGTCGGCAGGTCTTATCCTGACAGAAGGGATCTCCCGTTCCCTGGAAAAATATTGCCTGGAGAGCATAGCCTTTCATTACCTCGGTTATATGGGGATCATCGTAGTCAATAAATCTGCCAGCAAACTCTTCCTTTAATGTAATAATATCTATACCTATTCGTTTTTTCAAATAAAACTCTCTTGGTTTAGCCGGGGCTTCAACTATCCCGGTAGTAGAAATAATCGATGGGAATCCGTAAACACTAACTCGGGCATGGTACCGCAGGTCTGCTTCATCCCAGG
>JAUWWP010000309.1 GCA_030616835.1 Deltaproteobacteria bacterium
GACAGGGAGGCAACGAGAAATGGGAAGTTGGAGACACCCAGGCTGATGGCCAGACCGGCATCGGCATAACCCATCTCTTCCGCTATCATGGGCCCGGCCTGCGGGTCCATATCTTCCTGCATGCCGCCGAACTCCTTGAGAAAGCCCATCTTGTGAAAGCCCAGTTTGCGGTACTTCTTATGCACATCCCATAATACCGAACCTTCGGCGATCACCTCCTCCGGAGTATGGAGCTTATCCAGCTCAATGCCTGCCGGCCGTATGACCTCCATACCGAACTTTCTGGCCAGGTCGCCCATGGCCCTTGCTTCATCGGTAAGTGTAACATCAAGTTCCAAGTATCCCATGTTTTCCTCCTCTTTTAGGTGGGTTAAGTATTTAGTTATAAACCCAAATAATGCGTTAATGTAGGGGTTTAATTCCTTCCACAGGCTCGGGACAAGTTGAGCAGACTCCCATCATTTATTCGTTATTCAGTTGCGCTGCTCGTTTCGTCTTTCGTCACTAGGTTACGTTTTCCTTAACCACTATACGAGTACCGATGCGAGTTGCGCAACCACAACCGATTGACCCAACCTATTCGACAGGTCTTTCAACAAGCTCAGGATAGGGCTCTGGACAAGTAATTCGGATGTTCACTTATAATCTGGGATAAAGCCTATTCCTCTATCTCAGGGTCCTCCGAGCCCTCGCGGAACCATGTCACTGGCCTGAACTCCCGAGGCACAATTCCCTCCTGTTTGAACCTCGGATACCCAAGGACCAGGGCTGTATTGATCTTCCAAGGAGGCTTGAGCCCGAGCTTCTCCTTGAGGGGCAGCACCATCTCGATCACCTGGCTAAACCCCACCCAACAGGACCCGAGCCCTAAGGATTTGGCAACAAGATTCATATTCTGCCCACAAATGCCCGCTGCTATCTGGGGGCCGCCGATGGCCCGGTCGTCGCAGACTACCAGGATCACAACCGGGGCATTTAGAAAGACCGGGGCGTTTTTCTTGGAGATGCTTCCGAGCCCCCCCAGGATGATACGAGGATCCCATAATCCCGGATTCGGGTCAGCTTCGTACATAGAAACCAAATTCTTCACCGCCTCGTCGTCCTTGTACATCTGGTATAACATATTCAATACATTGTAGATACCCTCATTCATCTCGTTGATGAGGGACTTGTTCGTGACAACGATGAACTTCCAGGGCTGACAGTTCCCACCGCTTGGGGCAAACCGTCCTGCTTCCAGTACCCTTTTGATAAGGGCCTCGGGTATCGGTTTGTCCTTGAAGTTCCGTACGCTGCGCCGCTCGAACACAGCCTGCTCGATGGGGTTCCACTCATGGGGATTCCCCTCGGCGTCTTTGGGTTCATCGGGCATCTTGACCGGCAGGGGATGAGGGTCGGTGGCATAGAAACCCCCGTCTACATGATAGGCGTCCACAATGGAGATGGCATCAACCGGACAAGCCACCATGCAGTTGAAGCAGCTAAAGCACTCGTATTCCTCCTTTATCCGGGGAACTTCGTTCTCGCCAATTTCCCAGGCACGGAAGGGGCAGTTCTCGATGCACAGCATACAGTGGTTGCACTTCTCCTGGTCCGCCTTCATCACTCCCATGTGAACAGTTTCCGGCCGTAAAACAGGCTTTACATCTTCCCAAGGCATAGCTCTCTCCTTTCCTTATTTTTGTTGATTACTGGTTTGAGGTTCTCCCAGGCCTGATTAGCTCACAACCTCACCTGTCTGTCAACAGTAGTGGCACTCCTTCACCCTCATGCACCGGCCAATTCCTCAAGATCGCCGGATGGAGATTAATCCTCGATCCGGGCTTCACGCATTTTCTTTATAACTTGTCTCCATATCCAGAGCATTAATCCAGGACTGATTCGTTGTAGCAGCCATAAAAACTTGGCCAGAGGCGTTACCACGATGGTCGCCTTATTATTTCCGACACCGCGCAGAATCACCCGGGCGCATTTCTCGGGGGCTATGCCTTTGGGCATCAATTCGAGCAATTTTTCGCGGTCTAATTTAACAAACTTGCTGGTATAAAAGATCGGCGTCTTAATGAATCCGGGGCAAACCACACTAACCTTCACCCCAAGCCCCGCGCCCTCCACTCGCAGTGCATTGGAGAGTCCCACTATGGCGTACTTGCTTGCGGCGTAGGAAACTTCCCCCGCACTGGGGGTCAGCCCCGCTAAAGATGCGGTGTTTATGATATGCCCGAAGCCTTGCTTTACCATAATCGGGTAGGCCTCGGCAACCCCATTGACGGTGCCGTAAAGATTCACATTGATGACCTTGCGCCAGTCATCGTAGGAATAGTCTCGAGCTTCACCGCCGACGCCAATGCCGGCGTTGTTAAAGATGTAATCCAACCGGCCGTATTGGGCGACGGTATCGTCCACCAGCTTCTTAACCGCTGCGAAATCGGAAACATCGAGTGTTACCGCTTTCGCCCGCCCGCCGGCTTTCGTTATTGAGTCGGCGACTTCCTCGAGCAGTTTAGTATTCACATCGACCAGGATCACCAGCGCGCGGCGGCGGGACAATTCTTCCCCGAGCGCCCGGCCGATACCCGAAGCCCCACCCGTAATGATAGCAATTTTGTCCGCGAAAATTCCCATGGCTATTTCCCTCCAATGCTATTTAAATTACAAAATCCAGTCATCGCCCCATGAAAAACACACCTGCAATTAGACATTATACATTTGTCAATAGAAAGTCACCAGGGTTCTCCCGCGAAAGCAATTTCTCATTCCAGACTGAACTGAAAAATTAATTGGTGGTGGCTTTATGATGGCGGCGATGGTTGAATATCGTCCGGAAGATCAAGGTTAGGCCTCTACTTTACGCTGTCCCAAACAAATCAATATTTCAATAACGTGGTAATTTTTCATAGTGGATAGGCGGGGCTTTCCAGCCCCGCTAAGGCGATTCGTCCAAAGTCTAAATACCGGGGCTCGAAAGCCCCGGCTATCCAGTATCTTGTCCTGAGCCCTGGTCTTGGCCAGGACCAAGGCTTGTCGAAGGAAAAGTCGAAGGAAGCGAAGTCGAAGGGCCTGCCGAAGGGAAAAGAGAACCCTCCCCATTTCCCATTAGCGAAAGATCGAACTCAATTTACCTCCGGACTACTTTCTCCATCTCCGCATTTCTTTTTATATTCCGCTTCTTTTCCACTAACTTTAGCGATCATTTCATGGCCTCGCCTTCGGGCCTCGTAGATGTAAAAATGATCACTCCCGAGCTCCTCTTTAAACAACAGCACCACCTTCGTATAAGCCGCCCGGGCCCGATCCCAGTCTTCTAAGATACGGTATACCTCGGCCATCTCGAAAAGGGACTCTGGGCGATCCGGGGCTCTCTGGGAGATCTCCTCATACAGTTCCACCGCTTCCTGAAAGCGCCCTTCCCGCCGCATCGCATGAGCCTGCCACATATCCGCCTCGAATAGACCGCCCTTCGAGTAAGATCGTGGAGCTCCTCCCATCCCATAGAGCAAATTTACCGAACCCTCCTCCATGATATGAAAAACAAGAAAAATCACTATGCCAACTGGGATTAAAACAAGTATTAGTATTATTAAATACCAAACAAAATTCTTTAAAAATGATACGGCGATACCAACAGGAACTGCAGCGTAAAACACCCATATTTGAATCGTAAGGTACCGATGAAAATCCATACTCTCCGAAATAATTTTCATATATTTAATCAGGTGTTTTTTCATTACCATCCTTCTTCTTACCCAATAAAGCTCATCCAGTTATTACCCCAACCCCTTGAATCCTTTTCTTAAGTAACTAAGTAAACCTCTGCTCACCAAAACAAGTCAATATTTCAATAATGTAGTTTACCCCTATTCCCCCGGTTATTACTTCCTCTCCCCGTTGGGGAGAGGATTGAGGCCTGTCCTCCGTAGC
>JAUWWP010000418.1 GCA_030616835.1 Deltaproteobacteria bacterium
AATCCCAAACCCTAAATCCTAAATAAATTCAAAATCCCAATATCTAATGTTCAAAACCTTGTCCTGGGCCTGTCGAAGGGAATGTTTTGAGTTTTGAATTTTGATCATTTGAAATTGTTTAGGATTTGGTGCTTAGTGCTTAGAATTTGTTCATCTGTCTGTATTTGCAACACTACCCTATGCACAATTATTTTTGTCGTTATATATAACTTCTTCAACTGATTGAGGTCTCCTTAGTCAAATCCGGGGTAAACCCCGTTAGAAGCTCCCGCGGGGCTTTAGACCCCGTGTTCGCTAAAGAATCTGAAAACTATCCATCCCTCGGGCAAGCCACGGGGCTTTCTAACGGGGTAAACTGCTTCTCGTAAAGCCGGTAATATTCCCCTTTTCGTTTTAGCAGCTCCTGATGTCTACCTTCCTCCAGCACCTCACCATCCGCAATGACCATTATCCTATCAGCTTTCTTGATGGTGGAAAGACGGTGGGCAATAACAAAGGTTGTGCGGCCCTGCATAAGGGTCTCCAGGGCCTTCTGAACCTCTTCCTCTGACTGCGCATCCAGAGATGAAGTGGCCTCGTCCAGAATCAGGATCGGGGCATTCTTCAATAAGGCCCGGGCGATCGCCAGCCTCTGCCCTTCTCCTCCCGAGAGTTTACCCCCGCCCTCTCCGACCGCGGTATCATAACCCTGGGGCAATTTAGTAATAAAATCATGGGCATTAGCTGCATTAGCTGCCTTGAAGATATCCTCCTCGGACTTGCGAATATCCCCGTAGGCAATATTATTCCTGACCGTATCATTGAACAGGATAACCTGCTGGGTGACGATGCCCACCTGGGCCCGTAATGACTCTATGGTAAAATCGCGAATGTCCTTTTCATCGATCAGAATAACGCCCTCACTGACCTCATAAAATCGAGGGATAAGATTAACCAAACTGGTCTTCCCGGCCCCGCTTATCCCGACCAGGGCAATCATCTCTCCCACCTTCACCTTTAAATTTACCTTCTTTAAAACCCAGGCATCCTCATATTTAAATGATACATTGGAGAATTCTATTCTTCGAGATATTGGAGGTAGAGTTTTGGCCCCGGGAGTATCCTTGACCTCCGGCCGCTGGTCCAGAATATTGAATACCCGGGTAGCAGCGGCCAGGCCTGCCTGAATGGTCTCGTTAACTCCACTCAGCTTCTTAATCGGCTGATAAAGCCACATCAAGGCGGCAAAGAATGAGAGAAAGTCCTCCGGCTTAAGATTTCCCTGACTGATCCGATAGCTGGAATACAAAATAGCACCAGCGAGGCCGATTGCTCCCAATAACTCCATTAACGGGGAAGAGATTGATTGCACCTTAACTGCCTTCAGTATTGTCCGAAACAGTTGAAAGGTTTCTTTAGAAAATCTCTCGTTTTCATACTGCTCCATCCCGAAGGCCTTAACTATCCTCGCTCCGAAGAAGGTCTCGTGGATCATACTGGTAATTCCACCCATTAACTTCTGGCTCCGGGTGCTGACCTTGCGAAGTTTTCTCCCAAACTTTACAATTGGGACCACTGCCAGGGGGAATACTATGAAGGCAATAAGTGCTAATTTCCAGTCCAGATAAAGAGCTAATCCAGCCAATACTACTATGGTAAAGGAATCGCGAAGCACTGCCGTTACCGCCCGGGAGACCGCCGCTTGGATTAGGGTGATGTCGTAAGTTATTCGGGAGATCAAAGAGCCGGTAGGATTCCTGGTAAAGAAGGAGAGGGAGAGGGATTGAATATGCTGGTAAAGCCTATTACGAAGGTCGTTGATTATTCTCTGACCTACCCAGCCCATAAGATAGGCCTGGCCGTAAAAGGATAATCCCTTGACCAAGTTGACCAGGACGATTGCTAAGGGAAGGAGGTAGAAGACTTGATCCTTCTCGAATCTAAAGAAACCCGGCACCCATTCCGGCAGGGTTAATATCATCTCCTGGGGATTGAACAGAAATTTAACTGCTGGACCAATCAGATAGGCTACCAGACCGGTGCTCAAGGAAAGGATCACCATACAGATTATCGAACCAAACAACCTGGCCCGGTATGGCTTTACAAACTGAAGCAGCCTCCGATAGTTTTTCATTTATGGTGTGTCCCCCAAATACCTTTTTATTATATCATCTCCAGCACAATATCTGCTACTCTTGCTGATGCCCCGGGCTCTCCCAGCTTCTCTTTAATCTGATTCAGGGCAAGCTTCATCCTCCCGATGGCCTCCCCACCGTTTAGCATCTTCTCCACTTCCTCGGCTATTCTTTTTGAATTTGCCTCGGTTTGAATTAACTCGGGCACCACTGCCTTACCCGCAAGCAGGTTTACCAGACTGATGTAGTGAACCTTTATCAGCATCCGGGCAACCAGGTAGCTGATGAAAGAGAGCTTATAGATAACTACCATTGGGGTGTTAAGCAGCGCTGCTTCCAGGGCCGCGGTACCGGAAGTGATGATTGCCAGCTCAGATGCCCTTAATAGATCATAAAGATGATCACTAAACACATTAACTTTTAACTTACTTTTAGCAACAAGATTCTGCACTTCTTCACTATCCAGGGAAGGTGCCGCTAACAGGACGAACTGGAGATCAGGGAATTTTCGCTCCAGCAGCTCAGCTGCTCCCAGCATTTCCGGGAGTAAGCGGATTAGCTCATCTCGGCGACTCCCGGGTAAAAGAGAGATGAGCCTCTTGGTCGGGTCGAGCTTAAACCTCATTAAAACCTCCTCCCGAGGCGACGCTACTTTCCCAATTGCATCCAGTAAAGGATGACCGACGAACTCAACATCCATTCCTTTTTCCTGGTAGATGGGAACCTCAAAGGGAAGGATCACTGCCATTTTGTTGACAACCTTGGCAATTTTATTGACTCTTTTCCTTCTCCAGGCCCAGACCTGGGGACTGATATAGTAGAGAACG
>JAUWWP010000430.1 GCA_030616835.1 Deltaproteobacteria bacterium
CCAACAATTTTTTTCGGATCCCTTAAGAAATCCTTTAGCCATTTTGGCCGCAGCCTGAGCTTGGAAAGAGCTAAATTGATAGAGAGATCCTCAATTGCTATCCCTTCGGGAAGCTCCCCTCCGAGCGAGGCCGGATGGCACTGAACGCATTTATCAATCCGGAAGCGGTAAGCCCCCATCTCCAATTCCTCAGATGGAACCGAGGCCGCCGAAGGGAGTGAGACATAGGGCAGCGGTGCCTTGGAGAGGACAGTCAGGTAACTGACGATATCCTCTGCCTCCTCGGGAGTGATATTGAATTGCGGCATTGTCATTTCTAACCAGGTCCTTAACTTTACCGGCTCTAATATGAATCCGTATAACCACTGCGGCTGAACCCTCGCGCCCTCTCCCACCTGGGTTGGCGGCCTCATTGTTCTCTGCTTGATATACTTATCAATTTTGGGCTCTTCCCGATCATTCTCAATCTTGTGACACCCCTTACACCCGAAGCGCTGGGCCAATAGTCTTCCCTTAAGTAAAGCTAGGTTCTCCGGTGATGGCTCATCGCTCAGGAAATGTGAGTCCTCCTGTTCGGTAAAGCCCAGGCTATAAGTGGTAAGGGCTCTCAACTCCTCTTCCTTCATTATATTGGTGGGCATTACCAGAGAGATATCCTTTGTCTTATAAATCCGGGGGTCCTTCAACTTATTATAAAGCCAATCCCATTTGGTGTAAGCAATATCCTTCACCTCCCCAAAATGAAGTTCATGGAGTGGCTTGCGGGCAAAATCAGAGAGCGGATAGCCGGGGTCAGGAAGGTTTTCAAAACCCTTGATCTCGTGACAGCCGTAGCACCCGTACTGGAGAACAAGCCTTTTCCCCTCCTCCAGTTTGACCCCCTCAATATAGTCCTCTGGTGGCTTAAATAGCTCGGTCTTTTCCTTGAGAGTGGTGAGATAGGATACAATATTCAGGATCTCTCCTCGGGTAAGCTCTACCTGGGGCATTGGGGTGTTGGCATTATAGGATTTTGGATTGCTAATCCATTGATAAAGCCACCTCGGGTTAGCTTTGGTACCTATTCCAGCAAGATGGGGTATTCGGGGCAGACTACTCTTCTCTTCTTTTTCAACCCCATGGCATCCCCGGCATCCTCGCTCAACAAAGAGCTTCTTTCCCCGCCGGCGAGATGCCTTCTTGAGAGAGATCCATTTTGTCTTGAACTCCTGGGGAAGTGAGAGGAAGTAAGCGGTCATCTTCTTGATTTCCTCATCGCTCAGGTTATAATTCGGCATCAATGTCCCCGGGCGAAGTTTCGCTGGTTCCTTGAGCCAGGCCGGCAGCCATCGGAGCGGTTCTTTAAGCTTCGTTTTGAGCGAGGTTAAGGGAAACACTGGCCGGGGGAGAGCCTGGTACTGAGCTACCTCATGACACCCATAGCATAAATTTTCAAAGTAGATTTTCTCTCCCTGGCTGACAACCTCTGCCCCCGCCAGATTCTCTGAGCACCTATGGCACTTCAAACACGAAGCCTGAACATAGGAAGCAGGCAACAGTGGCTCGGGCCAGTTTCTTTCATACCCGTGGTCCCCATCCACTGTTGTTCCCACCCCTTGCCCCTGGTGGCACAGGGTGCATCCAAAGCGGTTCACCGGATGATACTTTAGCTGCTTACCGGGATGTGCTCGAAATACCCGGGGGATATTTTCATCTTCAAGAAGAGGATTATCAATCCCCAGATGGCAGGTGATACAGAGGTCAGCTACCCCTACCTGGGGGAGGTAAATCTGTTTAATTCCCGATGAGCCACTATGTAACTCAAGAAGCCGCCCCCACTTAGCCTTGTCTTCCGGTGATGAGGCAGCTTGATAGTTCTTTATCAGCATCTGATTAAATCTTCGCTGATAATCCTTCCAGGAGGTTTCGATATTACCCCTGATAATATAGAGAGTAAGGATAACGATAGAAAAACTTAAGACTGCCAGAAGCATTCTCATCCCTCGGGGAGCTTTTATTGTCGCCATTTTCTTCTTAAATATTAAACCAGGGAGTGATCAGAACATACCTTATATGAAAGAAGATTCGAAGAATTATCTTTATGGGCACTGTATACATAAGGAGCAGTAATACCATGGCAACCAGATACCGCATGGTTCCCAGGCTCCGGATGAGCCAGCGGCAGCATATTGCCGGAACAGTAAGTCCCAGGAAGAAGTATCCTCCAATCAGGCTGATTCCGACCCAGGGGGAAGGGCTCCACAGGGTTTCCTCCATCGGCTTGGTCACACTCCAATCCTCCCAAGGCCAGTAGATCTGCCAGTTGGGTCCCCTTAAATACTGACCGATAAGGATCAGGATCCACCACATTAGGAATCCAAATAAGAAATTTAAGATTATTATTCTTCGACCCCTTCCGGAAAAACCATAATAACCCACGCCATATCTGGTCGTATCCAGGTAGGGGATAAGCATTAGACCCAGGATAATGAGCGAAGGTATTCCCACTCCCGCAATCCACGGGTCAAAATACACCAGAACCTCCTGAAGACCGACAAAATACCAGGCAGCCTTAGCCGGGTTTTCACTCCTGGCCGGATCAGCCATCTCTAATAAAGGAGCATTGGACAGGATGCTCCAGATTACTAACACTATCAGGATAATCCCTATCGCCAGGAATTCCTTATAGAGCAGATCCGGGAAAACCCAGATCTCATTATTATCCTTTTCTGACATAGGGGATTGCTCCGGCGGGGTATTGGGCAGTTTTTTCTCCATCTGATTAAAGGGGACGGGAGATTCCTCCATCCTTTCTTATTCTCCAGAAATGAACCATCATCAGAAGAGCAGCCA
>JAUWWP010000361.1 GCA_030616835.1 Deltaproteobacteria bacterium
GAAGTGTCAATTAAAATTGCTTTTTCAGCCATTTGGTCACTCCCCTTTCTTTTATACCTTCTCTATTTTACACAAAAATGCCTTGTATTCCGGAATCCTGGTATTACAGTCCCCGACATGGGGTGTAAGAATATTCGCGCTGTCTCCCTTAGAAAGCCCGCAGTATCCCCAGTGCCAGGGTATACCGACCTGGTCAACCGGGGTTCCATTCAGGTAGAAACGTTGGAACCTCTCCGTCACCAGGGCATATGCTACCATCTCGCCGCGGGCGGTAGTTATTTTCACTTTATCCCCATTAGCGATGGGGCCAGTCGGGATTACAGTAATGTCTGCAGCAAGATCTTTACTCATCTCGACGAACACATGCGGCATCAGCTCGCAGAGCCAGGGCAGATTCCGGGTCATTGCTCCCGCCTGCCAGTGCTCGCTGACCCGGTAAGTAGTAGCAACAATGGGGTAATAATCAGCTCCCACAGGATCGTAGCCCTGCCCGAATTCCCCGCTAGCGTCAGGATAGTAGAAAGCGATGGGGTTATCCACCCGGGAATTATCGAGTGGATTTACATTAACAGGACGCTCCGTAGGCTCATAGTGCTCTGGAAATGGGCCATCTTTCAGACCATATCCAAATAGCCGGGCAACACCCTCCGGCTTCATTATGAACGGACCCTTATCATTTGGCGCACCTGCTCCATCTTTGACATCGTAACCGTCCTTTACCCAGTCTCCTGCTCCAGCCTTTAGAGTTGGATCCCATTTCAAAACCATATCTTTTTCATCCCACGGACCATAAGGAGCAGTCGGCTTTACCGAAGCGCAGTTATATATGATCCTTCGGTTTACCGGCCAGCACCAGGAGAAGTTTGAGAAAAGCCCAATTCCACTGTCGCTGTTGTCCTTATTATCTCTCCTGGCCATCATATTTTTCTCGATCTTATCATTCAATGCATAGCTGCCACTATATAGCCAGTTTCCACACGCAGTAGAGCCATCATAATCCAATTTTGTAAAGTTTTTAACTACCGTATCATCTGCGTCATAATACCCATTGATCTCCTTCGCTACCTTATGGACATCAGGAGGGTCTTCATAATTCCAGTTAAGTTCATCAATCGGGAGACCATCTGGGATACCCTCTGCATCGGCATAAAGCTCTTTAAGCTTTAAACCTAACTTATTAAGAATCCAGAGATCATCTTTTGCATCCCCGGGGGGGTCAACTGCCTTATATCTCCACTGAGCCCATCTGCCGCTGTTGGTAATGCTGCCCTCTTTCTCTACCGAAGAGGCCGCCGGAAGCAGAAAGACCTCGGTGTCAATATTTACAGAGACAACACCTGGAGCCTTTTCCTCATCCCAAAAGACTGCGGTCTCGGTCTCCCACAGATCCACGACAACCATCCAATCGAGGTTTTTCAGAGCCTCCCTCTCCAGCTTAGCATTGGGTCCGCCAACCGCAGGGTTCTGGCCCATCACGATCAAACCCTTAATCGGCTTTGTAACTTTATTCATCTCCTCAAATAATGTAATGTGAGAATAGTTATCAGCATCGTCTATCTTGGGTAGATATTCATAACAGAAATCATTTGCCAGTGTGGCATTGTCGCCCCAGAATGCCTTGAGCAGGCTTACCATATACTTAGGCGTATACTGCCACCAGTTGACAGGTCCAAATGGACCTCCAGTCTGCTCTATATTTTGTAGAGACCATTTCCATAAGTATGAATTCTTAGCTTCGACTTGCTCTGCTGGACTCAACAACAGGTATCCTGGGTTTTGCTCATCCTGGTTGAACTTAATACCTTTATTATTCAATACCTGGAAAGTGCCGTCACCTGGATCTGTAATTGCTGGGGTGGCATCTACTGTTATTGTCCCAGTGACATAATCAACATCGGTGATCTCATATGTCCCTGCGTTGAGTCCGTTAGAAATTACCAAGCTGTCACCAGCAACTACCCCTGCTACTTCCAGGCCCGCTGCAGTGGTAAACTCATTGTCAGCGGTATTAGCAAGATCAACGCCTGATACTTTTTTGTTTTCCACTCCGAGGATGGTGTTCGATGCTCTGGGAGTCTTGAGGTATCCCGGGAGGATGTGGAAGAGCAGGCAGTGATCCGTGGAACCCTGCACATTTGACTCCCCCCGGAGGGCATTGATTCCACCACCGGCAAGGCCCATATTACCCATTAGCAATTGGAGAATAACATAGGATCGAATATTCTGGGTGCCGTGGGTATGCTGGGTAGTGCCCATAGCATACATGATTGTGCCCGTTTTGTCCGTGGCAGCGGTCGCACAGTATGCCTGGGCTACTTCAAGAAAAACATCCACCGGGCAGCCGGTGATCTGAGATACCGTAGCGGAGTCGTACCTGCCAAAATGTTTCCAGAGCTGGCCGTAAACGGTGGTAGCGTCGGACATTGCCGTGGCTAAAGCTGTTGGAGATGTAGGATCATCCTGGGTAGGAGCCGATTTATCGTCATATGCCCATGTAGCTTTGTCATATGTACGGGTAACTCCATCATAAACAGAAAAGACCCCACCTCCAGCATCTGCCGGCCCCTGAAAACCAGCGTTAACATGATATAGTGCATTAGTATAATATTTAACATAGTCTTCATTTACGAAGCCATTGTCCATCGCATACCTGATCAGTCCACCGATAAATGCTATATCGGTACCGGAGCGCATAGGCGCATAGATATCTGCTTTTGAGGAGGTTCGGGTGAAGCGGGGATCAACGCTGATCAGTTTAGCGCCATTTTTCTGCGCCTCCGTGATCCATTTGAAGGAGATAGGGTGATTCTCGGCGGCATTTGAGCCGATGATCATTATGCAGTCACTATTTTTTATATCGATCCAGTGGTTGGTCATTGCCCCTCTACCGAACGATTCCGCCAAACTGGCGACAGTAGAGGAGTGTCATATCCGGGCCTGGTGTTCTATGTACACCAGACCGAGGGCACGACATAATTTGGAAAGCAGATAACATTCCTCATTATCAAGGGCAGCTCCGCCGAGGCAGGCAATAGCCTCTGTCCGATTGACTGTATCTCCACCGGCATTGATAACATCAAAATTGCCATCCCTGGTGGTCTTGATCTTCTGAGCTATCATCGAAATAGCTGAATCCCAGGTGATCTCTTCCCATTTGGTTCCTCCTTTTTTTCTATATTGAACCTTGTCTAAACGCGCTGTATTATTGGCCACCTGATAGAGAGCACTGCCCTTGCTGCAGAGAGTCCCTTCATTAATGGGATGGACAGGGTCACCTTCGGTGTTAACCACCTTCCACTCCCCTTCTACCAAATTGGTGGTGACTACTATTCCGCAGCCGACTGCGCAGTATGGGCAAATGGTCGTTGTCTCCTTCCCGTATTTGACTTCCCTGGTATCGATCCAGGGCTCAATCGGAGGAATCTTATCCTCCTCGGGCTTGATTCTACTCCCACAGCCCAGGGCAAAGGCGACCGC
>JAUWWP010000379.1 GCA_030616835.1 Deltaproteobacteria bacterium
AAACATCGGAGTCGATAAACAAAGTTACCATCTCCTTCTAATTGTTTCCATAGTTTTATCTACATCAATATTTGCAATATCTGAGCCTTCACAGATTTCGCTGGTAATTTTACATAATTCCACCTTTGCTTTATCTGATTTCTGTATTTTTCCTTTTAGATAATCAGAAATAAATTTACCAATATCATTGCTTTCCATTTTACCATTTATTTCTATTATTTTCTCAATTCCATCTATCACCATCTCTTGACTGTTCTTATAAATCCCCTTTTTCTATCAATTCCTCCATCTTTGATTTAATAGAAGTTGGGAGATGTATTTTTATTGTTTTTGGGATAATCATTCCTAATTACCTCACTATTCTTTTATTTTATAATAATTATGCGCCAAACACAAATTCTCAGGGAGAATCCGGAGGGCAAAGACTTTATCCAAAAACCTTCGCCTTTCTCATCTGTCCGATCTCTTCCTCCGAATAGCCGGCCTTCCTTAAAACCTCCTCGGTATTAGCCCCTAACTCAACCCCCACATGGCAAATCTCCGGAGGAGTCCGGGAGAACTTGAATGGGCTCCCTACCTGCCTCTGGGTCGAGCCGTCCGGCTTGGGAACTTCGACAATCATCTCCCTGCCTTTGGTAT
Organism: Deltaproteobacteria bacterium; assembly: GCA_030616835.1. Lineage (GTDB taxonomy): Bacteria > Desulfobacterota. The sequence continues at coordinate 640 of JAUWWP010000379.1, forward strand.
TAGGATGCTCAACCATTTCTTTGGTATTGAGGACCGGTTCAACACAGGCGTCAACATTCTCGAACACCTTGACCCATTCATCGCAGGTTTTCTTCTTGAACTCAGCGGCAAGCTCGGCCTTTAATGCCTGACCTTCCTCGCCTCTGGCCATCTGTTTGGGGATAAGCTCCTCCCGTCCGATCGCCTTGCACAAGGCCTCGAAGAACTGGGGCTCGAGAGAGCCAACGCTCATATACTGCCCGTCCTTGGTCTCGTAGCAATCGTAGTAGGTGCCCCCATTGAGAAAGTCGCCTTCTCGTTCCATCACCTCATTCCCAACCAAGTAGCACATTGCGCCCATGCCTCCCCACAGGATGGCCCCGTCCGTCATCGAGATGTCGATGTATTGCCCTTCCCCGGTCCGTTCCCGGTGGAGAGCGGCAGCCAGAATGGAAACCACGGCGTTGTAGCCGCCGCAGCCGAGGTCTGCGATCTGCACTCCCATTGGCACCGGCCCTCCATTTCGCCGACCACTGTAAGACATAATACCGGCCATGGACAGATAGTTTACATCGTGACCGGCACGATTAGCGTAGGGTCCGTCCTGCCCGTAACCGGAGATCGAGCAATAGATCAGTCGCTCGTTTTCCGCCCGAAGTGCCTCGTACCCGACCCCCAGCCTCTCCATCACGCCGGGACGGAACTGCTCCACCACGATATCGTATTCTTTCACCAGCCGCTTAACTACCTTAACCCCCTTGGGCTCTTTAAGATTGAGGGCAATCGAGGACTTGCCACGATTAAGCAGGCAATGCGCACCGGACAAAGGGCCGTCAAATGGCGGCCTCATTCGGATCATGTCCGGGAAGTTTGGGGGCTCCACCCGGAGCACCTCGGCGCCTAAGTCGGCGAGCATCATGGTGCCAAAGGGGCCGGGCAAAAGCCTGGTAAAATCAAGGATCTTTAAACCACGAAGTGGGGGGGGCATCTCTCATCTACCTCCTTTAATTAAGTTATACATAAAGACATAAATAATGCCGCATAACTTATTTGATTTGAGTATAATATTTCATACATCATTATGCTGATAAATCCTAAATCCCAAATCCTAAACCCTAAACAAATCCAAAATTCCAATATCAAATGTTTAAAACAATGTTGTTTCGCTTCATTTCCCCCTCACCCTACCCCTCTCCCCGTCGGGGAGAGGGAACTTTTTTCTGGTTATTACTTCCTTTCCCCTCAGGGGAGAGATTAAGGTGAGGGGGTTCTTTGTTTTGAGTTTTGGATTCAGCCTTCGTAGCCAACCACCTTCGCTGGGCCAACTCCACTGAAGCAGCAGTGAAGGCCGGGAGCTAAAGCATTGGTTGAACTACGGCGAAGTAGGCTTTTGGTCATTTGAAATTATTTAGAATTTAGGATTTAGTGCTTAGGATTTACCTTATTGGTGCTTTGTGCTTAGAGTTTATTCATCTGTCTGTATTCAATAAAACTGCAATGTTTACGCACAATTATTTCTATCGCTCTATATAGACTGGGCGATAAGCTCTGCTGACTGATTTTGCCCGGGGATGATAAATATACCTTTCGCCCTTCTTTCTTTTAAGAAGAAGATCGATATATTTCCTGGGCTCGATTTTTTCTTCAGGAATTTTTAAAGCATAGAAGAGCTTTTTTATCTCCCGCATCGCTGAGCTTTCATCAGCCCTGGTTTTGCCGAGAATCTCGACCTCTAAGAAATTCCCTAAATTTTTTACCTGGTTTATCTCCAGATGAGCATTGGGCCTGTTGCGCTGGCGATAAACTTTGCTCTTTTTGTGCTTGATGGCAAACATTCTAAAGCCAGATCGGTTAAGAAATCGGAAGAGATTTAGCGGATTATTTAGGCTGAGTTCATACTCTTCATTAATTTCAGTTTTTCCTACCATCCGTCTGTTTTTGAAACTCAGCTTCGCCGTCTCTCCGATAATCCTCAACCGGCAGTCATCATTAGGAAAGTGTTGCGGAGAGCTTTGAGTAAAGTAATAATCGGTCTTCTCTTCCATTTTTTCGAATCTTGCTATTTTCCTGATTAGCCTTTCAACCACGGATGGATGATCAAGCCAGGCCTTTGCCTCTACCTCGTAGACCATTGTATCAATCTCGACTGTGAATCTTCGACCCGATTTATTCCTCCTTCTGGGAGGGAATGGCAGTAGAGATGATTATACCTTGAAAAAAGGAAATAGGTCAATAGGTAGGGATTTAAAAAAGGAATTGTTGATCATCGGCCTAAAGTTTAATATTATCTAACAGGGCAGATAGTAAATGTAGGGGGCGGTGCCCCTGTCGGCCCGACCTGTCCTGAGCTTGTCGAAGGGATAAGGGTGAACACAGAGGTCCACCCCTACAATCTGAATACTACCCTAACTAACAGGAACGAGGCAGGAATTGCCCTCTAAGGTGAGGAAGACAATGGCGACATTAACTACCATTGAAGGAGTCCTGGAAAGGATTGTCTATGTTAATGAGGAAACCAGTTATACCGTAGCTCGGCTTCAGGAAAAGGGGCGCAAGGAGCTGACCACAGTGGTGGGAAAGCTGATCTCGGTAGCCCCGGGGGAAACCCTGCGATTGGAAGGAAGCTGGGTAAGGGATAAGAAATACGGGGAGCAATTCCGGGTAGAAAACTACTGCTCAATCGTCCCGGCGAGCCTTAATGGAATTGAAAAATACTTGGGCTC
>JAUWWP010000146.1 GCA_030616835.1 Deltaproteobacteria bacterium
GAAAACGCAACCTGGTGACGAGAGACGAAACGAGCAGCTCAACCGAATAACGAATAACCAATTTTTCTTTTGGGATTTGGTCAAGGGGACTTGAAGGATTTTTAGGAAATTCCTGTATAAGCTATTTTTGATTTAGTAATATGAATATTGTAATTATGAGATTATAAATATGAAAAGTGGAGTCAAGCTTTACCAGAGACCCAGGCTTAAAGAGCCTTATCTGATTGCTGCCTGGCCCGGGATGGGGAATGTCGCATTAAAGACGGTGCGATACCTGCAGGAAAAATTGAATGCCCAAGAACTGGGGGAGATTGAGCCTGCTGAATTTTTCCAATTGGGTGGAATCTTTATTAAAGACGCAACTATCGAGCCTTCAGAGCTGCCCCGAAGCCGGTTTTATTATTGGAAAGATAAAAACTTAAAAAACGATTTCCTTATTTTTACCGGTGAGGCCCAGCCTATTGCCGGGAAAGAGTATGAGTTTGGCAGTCGAGTATTGGAGGTGGCGGAGGGGTTTAAGGTTAAAATGATATATACCTTTGCGGCAATGCCAACCTCGATGGATTATAAGAAAAGGCCCGAGGTCTGGGCAGCAGCGACCAGCAGGGATCTGGTTGAAGATTTAAAAGGATATAATCTGAGAATATTAAATGAAGGCACTATCAGCGGGATGAATGGACTGCTGCTGGCTTTTGCTAAAGAAAGGGGGATTGATGGTATTTGTCTTCTGGGGGAGATACCTTATTACACCATTCAGATTGAAAACCCCCGATCATCCCAGGCGGTGCTGGAAAGGCTGACTGAAATGTTAGGCATTCATATTGACCTCACCGAGCTTGAGCGGCTGGCGGAGTTCAATGAAGGGGAAATTGCGAAGTATATTCATCAGATCAAGGAGCAGATCCGAGAGGAGCAGGAATTTAAAAAAGAAGATAAAGGCCCGGGATACCTCCATTAAACTTCCGCATCTTCCTTAATTAAGGTAGTTAAACTCTCTGCCAGTTTTTTCAACTCATTAAGTGCGTTCTTGATTTCTTCCGCACTGCCTACCACATTTTGAGCAACCTTACTGATCTCAGAAACTGATGAAGCCATCTGCTCAAGGGCAGTTGTCTGCTGTCTGGTAGAGAGGCTGATTTCTTTGGTAGAAAGGGTGCTGATCTCCACCAAGGAGGAGAAATCTTTAAAGGACTCTACTCCCTGATCCAGCAGGCCGGCACTTGTTTCAACCGCTTTCCCTCCCCTTTCAGTCAGGGCAATCGTATCAGAGATGGATTTTTGAATCTCTTCGATCAGGGCGTTTATCTGGCTGTTGGCCTCCTCAGTCATTCCTGCCAATCTTTTGGTTTCGGAGGCCACTACTGCGAATCTTTTCCCGGCCTCACCGGCACCAGCAGCCTCGATGGAGGCATTCAGGGCTAAGAGATTGGTCTGATCAGAGATCTCTTCAATAATTTTTACTATCCCCCGGATCTCCTGAGAGCGCCTTCCTAAGGCAGTCATACTGGCTACTATTGATTTCATCAGCCCTTGAACATCAGCCACTGCCGTCTTGGTATTTGTTATAACCTCTTTTCCCTGCTTGCAGGCTACCGAGGTTTGGGCAGCCTCTTTTTCTACGGAGGAGGCACTCTCTGATATTTGTTTGGCAGTGGCAACCACCTCTTCCGAGACAGTAATGGTCTCCTGAACGGCAGTTGCCTGTTGGGATGCTCCGCTGGCCTGATAATTTGCCAGGCCTAAGATTCCGGTAGTAGAAGAGTCAAGCCGCTCAATAGCATCTCGGATGTTTTTAATCAACCCCTCAGATCGCTGAATCTGATAACGAATGCTCTGAGACATTTGTTGAAAACTTTTCCCCAGATTTCCCAGCTCATCTTCAGAGAGCAGAGGAAGCTCATCGGCAAAATCTCCTTCGGTGATTTTCTTCGTCCTGGCAACCATAGACCTTAGAGGTTTGGCAGTATCCTCAGCGCTTAGAAAGGCAACTGCTATGCAAACTAAAAGAACCATCAGCCCTATGGTCAGGGTTGAGTTACGGATTTTGGAGATATCACTTCCGATCGCATGCCAGGGGTAGACCGTTCCCAGGATCCAGGGATGGTCAGGGAAGGAACGATAGACAATGACCTCATCCGTTTTGAGCTGGGTGAAAGAACCCTTCTTCTTCTGAATCATCTCCTGGATATCTTCCTCTTTGATTGTTTCAGGTAGCGTGCCGAACAGAGTCTCTCCTGATTGATTAAGGATAAAGCTGGAGCCCTCTCTGCCCTCCTCAAGTTGAGCAATCTCTTTTTTCAGGGCTTTCCATTCTGGTTGGCTACCCACCGGCCTTGCTTTTAGCCTTTCGATCAGAAACTGAAGGCGATCATCGCCCATTTTAGACACTCTTTTCTTAATAATCTCGGCAGTTATAGAATGATTGATAAGGGCAGGTAAGGTAACGGCGAAGATGATCAAAGCGATGAAGGAGACAAGGAGCTTATCCCTGATACTGACCTTAAATAGATCCTCTCGTAGTAGAAGCTCTCTTCCCCGGGAGGCAACTAAATCTAAAAATTCACTGAGGGTTTTCTTAAACAGGAAATACTGCAGGGGAAAGGCCAGGGTCCCGGTGCAGACCGCGATGACAAAGATATAAAAGCTCTGGATCCTGGATATATCAGCAAGATAGTATGAGCCCAGGCCTAAGGCCACGCCGGCATAGAACCAGAGAAAAAAGGAAAGCCCTGCTGATTTCAGGGGAAAGGCCAGAACTGCCTTGCCTGCTTCTACAACTGTTCGGGAGGATTCCCTTTCCCCGGAGGAGGATTCAGTGCGTCGCCGCAGAATAGTATACCAGAGAAGGGAAAAGCAGATCCCTGCCCCCAGGCCAACCCCCCCGAAAATAAGATAATGCCACCAGGGTAATCTTCCTAGAAAGTAAAGCACTACTATACCGATAGCAATCACGACAAACCAGAAAAAAAACAGAGAGCTTGCCGTCCGCAAAGGTGAGTGAGGAGTAGCCTTTTGCCCAGGCTCTTCTGCTTTCTGGGCTTCCCAGAATCTGACAATTGGGGCAAGCCATTTCTCATTTAGTATTATCTGAGTTATGCCAGTGGTAGATAGAACGATCAAAATCCACACTCCAATGGTAAGCAGCTTTTCTGCTCCCATATAAAAAATATCCTTAAGTAAAGGAAAGATTATCAGCACAGTAATAGTGCTGATCCCGAAGCACTGAACCAAAAGTTTTATCCGGGTCCGATTGATTATTTTGCTATCTATAGTTTGCCTCATTTTTAATATTCCAGGCTGCTCCAGAGCACATTGTATTGAAGCTCAGATGGAGTTAAGAATTCCAGGCGGATAAGTAGAGTTTCGGTATCAACATCATTGGTATAATTGATAAAGAAGAGCTCCGGAGAGATAAAGAGGGGTTTGGTAAAATACCACATTCCCCCGGAGGTAGGACGGGTAGTAATTAAGTTCAGGCTCTCCGGGGAGCTAAAAAAATCAAGAACCCGAGAGACATATTTATCCGGCATTGGCTGAAGAGCTATTCGGCTCCCTTCAACGGAAGAGGGGAATTTTCCCTCAATCATATTAGCAAGTATTGATTTTAAAAGCTTGTTTTCACTGCGGAGATCAGCCAGATCCGCCTTGATTCCCTCCAGAGGCTTCTCGGCGAGCTCCCCCTGGCTGGCGGTAATCTTGGATGAAAGCTTCTCTCCGATCCCAAACCAGTAGAGCGAGAAGGTGGTGAGCAGGGCAACCACCACTGCCACCACAGCCGAGATTATCCCATTCTTTAAGCTAATCATTTATTTGAGTTCCTTTTGCCTCAGTCCTATTTTGAGATTACCACAACTAAATGCCCAATTCAAGTGTTTAACGGCTGGAGTTTCCTCGAAAATTCCTTCAAGTAGGGGCAATTCGTGAATTGCCCCTACATTGGATAGCCGGGGCTTTCGAGCCCCGGTATTTTAGCCCGCCTTAGGCGGATTATCCGGCTCCTCTTAGCGGGGCTAATTCTTGACAAAAAACCCGTGACAAGTATAATGGCAAGGGAGAATAGGGATGAAAAACTTAAATGTGGCCTGGATTGTTATTATTGCCCTTCCTTTATTTTACTTAGCCTACCGTTTCTATGCCCGATATATTGCCCGGATCTTTCAGGAAGATGACCGCAATGAAACCCCGGCGCTAAGCATAAATGATGGGGTGGATTATGTGCCCACCAAGCCGTTGGTTCTGTTCGGTCATCATTTCTCCTCCATCGCCGGCGGCGGGCCGATTATCGGCCCTACCGTGGGTATGATCTTTGGTTTTATTCCGGTATGGCTCTGGGTTGTCCTGGGCTCGATCTTTATCGGAGCGGTGCACGATTTCTCTGCACTTTTTGCCAGTATCCGGGAGAAAGGGAGATCAATGGCCGAGGTCGCCGAGAGAACCCTGGGAAGGAATGGTTTCCTGCTTTTTATCGGTTTCACGATTATCATGCTCCTGATGGTCTCTTCCGCCTTCCTGGGCCTAACCGCAACCGCCCTTACTTCTTTAGTACCTCTGAAGGTAATGGGTCTGGAGCCCTCCCAAACTCTGCTCAAGACCAAGTTGGTTGAGGGAGTGATCAATGCCAAAATCGGGGGAATTGCCTCCACCTCGGTAATAATTATTACGTTCTTCGCCCCGCTTCTGGGATACCTTCTCTACCGGAGGAGAATGAGTGCGGTTCGGGCAGCCATTTTTGCGATTGTTATCTGTGGGCTCTCAGTGCGCATTGGGATTTCCTACCCGGTCTCGATTGATCCTGAGTGGTGGATGGTGATCCTTTCCGTTTATACCCTGATTGCTGCCGGCATTCCGGTGTGGATCGTGCTACAGCCCCGGGATTTCACCAATTCTTTTCTGCTTTATGGAGGAATTGCTACCCTTCTGGTCGGGACGATTGCGGCCGGGATTAAGGGAGTGAACTTCAGTGCCCCGGCTTTTAATATTGCTGAGGGTAGCCAGCGTTTAGGGATCATCTGGCCGATCTTATTTATTACCGTAGCCTGTGGAGCAATATCCGGATTTCACGCCTTAGTGGCCGGGGGAACCAGCTCCAAGCAGCTTTCCCGGGAGGGCGATGCCAAACGAATTGCCTACGGGGGAATGCTGATGGAGGCCCTTCTGGCCCTGGGGGTTCTGGTTGCGGTTGGCTGCGGTTTTGCCTTCAAGGATTATGTCGATATCGTCTTTCCCACCTCCCCGGGAGTAAAATCGAATCCGGTCTTAGCATTTGCCCTCGGTATGGGCGGGCTTATGCACAAGGGGCTTTCCATTCCTAATTATTATGGGACAATTTTCGGCATCCTGATGGTTGAAGGATTTGTGGTAACTACCCTGGATACCTCGATTAGATTAAATCGTTATCTATTCGAGGAGCTCTGGACCGTGGTTTTCAAGAGTCCCCCGAGGATCTTCAGGACTTATATTTTCAATTCCTTTATCTGCGTGACCTTGATGTTTCTTTTGGGATATTACAATGCATTTCTGTTAATCTGGCCGGTGTTTGGCTCGGCCAATCAGCTTTTGGCTGCCCTTACCCTGATTGCCATTACTGTCTGGCTAATAGTCAAAGGAAGAAGGTTCCTGTTTGCCCTGCTTCCGGCAGGCTTTATGATGGTGACAACCCTGTGCTCTTTGATCTATCTTCTGTGGCGCAAATACCTTCCCGGCCGGAACCTTATGCTAATCGGCGCCGACCTGGTGCTGATAATTCTGGCTCTGGGAATAATCTGGCTCTCGGTTTCGGTAATCTGGAGAAAAAGGGCGTATTCTCAACAGCCAGACTCGTCCTGAGTCTGTCGAAGGAGTAGGGGAGCAAAGAGGTGGAAAGAACGCTATCAATTGTTAAGCCCGATGGGATTAAAAAGGGCCTGATTGGAGAGGTAATCAGGCGGTTTGAGGCCGGCGGGTTGAATGTTATTGCCCTGAAGATGATAAAGATGACGAAGGAGCAGGCAGAGGGTTTCTACCAAGTGCATAAGAATAAGCCCTTTTTCAACAGCCTGACCAGCTTTATGTCCTCGGGGCCGGTAGTAGTGATGGTTATTGAAGGAGAAGAGGCAATTAAAAGAAACCGGGAGTTGATGGGGGCAACCGATCCCCGCGAGGCGGGGAAAGGGACGATCAGGAAAGATTTCGCTTCGGATGTTGAAAAGAACATTGTTCACGGGTCGGATTCACCGGAGACGGCTCGGTGGGAGATTGATTATTTCTTTCCCGAGGAGGAGCTTTTTGAGTATGAAAATCCCCCCTGCCTCCCCGATGGCCATCGGGGGGGTTAGGGGGAATTGAAATCGCTCGAATTAAGGAGGTTGTTGAAAATGCTTACTCGACATAAGAAGGGTTTAAGGATTCGAGTGATTGTTGAAGGGTAGGTTGGGAGGATAATCGGTTGTGGTTGCGCAGCTAGTATCGGGATTCGTATAGTGGTTGTGGATAAAGTCAAACAACGGATTATCAGTGAGGATGAAGGAAAATGAAACCCATTGACGCCTGTCCTGAGCCTGTCGAAGGAAAAGACGAAACGAGCCCCGTAGAAATAAGTTGCTAAATGTGATTGTTTCGATAAATATCGAGAATTTTTACGGGGCGAGCAGCGCAACCGAATAACGAATAACTAATGAGAGCTTGGTTAACTTGTCATGAGTCTATCGAAGCAATTGAAGCTCTACATTGACGCATTATAAGGAATCAGAAGAGAAAGGGGAAAAGATGGCAGAGAA
>JAUWWP010000495.1 GCA_030616835.1 Deltaproteobacteria bacterium
GGTACACGCCCGGGGTAGCTCAGCCCTGTAAAGACATTTACCAGAACCCGGAGAAGGTATTTGAATATACCAATAAGTGGAATTTCATTGCGGTCGTGAGCGACGGAACCCGGGTTTTGGGCCTGGGGGACATTGGACCCGAGGCAGGGCTACCGGTAATGGAGGGGAAGGCCCTCCAGTTTAAATACTTGGGGGGGGTCGATGCAGTGCCAATCTGTCTGGCCACCAAGAATGCCGATGAGATCATCAAGGCGGTTAAGTGGCTTACGCCGTCCTTTGGAGGGATCAACCTGGAGGATATCCAGCATCCCAAGTGCTTCAAGATTCTTGATACCTTGCGTAAGGAGATGACCATCCCGGTCTGGCACGACGACCAACAGGGCACGGCCACGGTCACCCTTGCAGGCTTGAAAAATGCCCTTAAGGTTGTCGGTAAGGAGATAGGCCAGGTCAAGATCTCGATGATCGGCACTGGTGCGGCAAATATATGCATAGCTCGGGTTCTTATTGCTGCCGGAGTAGAGCCCGGCAATCTGTATATGGTGGATTCCAAAGGAATACTCCATCCTGACCGAACCGAGCTTATGCCTGATTATCCGGAGAAATGGGACTTTGCTCAGAAAACCAATGCCGAAGGCCGCAAGGGCGGTATCCCGGAGGCCATGAAGGGAACGGATGTCTGCATTGCCCTATCCAAACCAGGCCCGGACACAATAAAGAAAGAGTGGATTGCCTCTATGAACGACGATGCTATTGTTTTCGTCTGCGCTAATCCGATCCCGGAGATCTGGCCCTGGGAGGCAAAGGAGGCTGGAGCAAGGGTGGTGGCCACCGGTCGCTCTGATTTCCCTAACCAGGTCAACAATTCACTGGGATTCCCGGGTATATTTCGAGGTACCCTGGATGTGATGGCCAAAACGATAACTGACGAGATGTGCATTGCTGCTGCGGATGAGCTTGCTCTATGTGCGGAGGAAAAAGGGCTCAGTGAAGAGAGGCTCATTCCCACCATGGACGATTGGGAGGTTTATCCCCGCGAGGCGGCGGCGGTTGGCATGAAGGCAATCGAGCAGGGGATAGCCCGAGTGAAGCTCACAAGGAATGAATTAATTGAGAGGGCCTCGAGTATTATTAAAAGGGCGAGAGAGGAGACAGACTCTCTCCTTAAACAGGGGTTTATTCAGCTGCCAGAGGAGTGAACCGTAGGGGCAATTCATGAATTGCCCCTACCACTATTCTATGGTTATTAAACACTATCGGTGGCATATTGGCACCCGGGCCTGGATACTTCACCGCCTTAGCGGGGTAGCACTGATCTCCTACCTGGGACTTCACATCTGGGTAATCCACCATATCGCTAAGGGTCCTGAGGAGTTTAATACCTTGATGAGATTTCTGATTTCACCCATATTCAAGCTCCTCGAGCTGGGGCTCTTCGGGATTATCCTCTATCATGCCCTGAACGGTATCCGGATCATTCTGATAGACTTAGGCTGGGCAGCGGAGCTCAAGGCCCAGAAAATTACTTTCTGGGCTCTGGTCGGTATTGGTATTATTGCTGTCGGGCTTGGTGCCTACGGCTTTTTTCATTAAAAACTCAGGTTGAGAAAGGCAGAGCAAGACGCATGGATCAAAGCGCTCAGGTGAATTCAGGTGGAGCATCTGGCTGGCTGTTTCAGCGAGTTTCCGGGATTGCCCTTGTCCTGCTTATCCTCCTCCATTTCGTGGTGATCCATTTTACCGGTGGGGGAGAGGTAAGCTACAGTCGGGTGGTTACCCGGCTTTCCCTACCTTTCTGGAAGGTAATTGACCTCAGCTTCCTGACCCTGGCGCTCGCTCACGGGCTCTATGGCCTCTGGCTCATTGCCGGGGATTATCTGAATAGAGGCTGGATGAGGATTGTAGTGTTCTTTGTCCTCAGTATCGGGGGGATTGTTCTGTTTACCCTGGGGGCGATTACGATCATCCCCTTTGCTGCGAAGTTCTGAGGGAGGAGAACCCCTGACAAAGGGAATTATATAAGGAAATTTAAAGGAATGTCCGAGTCCGAAGGTTTCAAAAATGAGGAGGAGGCAGAGCGACTCCATGAGCCCCGGGGGATTCCACTCCATAATCTCCACCGGCATGATGTGGTTGTAGTCGGTGCCGGCTTGGCCGGCCTCAGCGGTGCGCTTGAGGCGGCGAAGGTGGGTGATGTGGGGGTGATTACGAAGGTATTCCCCACCAGGTCCCATTCCGGGGCGGCCCAGGGTGGTATCGCTGCTTCTCTGGCTAATGAAGAGGAAGATCACTGGGAATGGCA
>JAUWWP010000259.1 GCA_030616835.1 Deltaproteobacteria bacterium
GTGGTAAACATGACTCCCGAGACCTCGGCCCGCACCATCCGCTGCACCACCACGGCCATATCCGCTTTCATGTGGTCAATGCCGGCACGGCGTCGATATGCCATAGCCCTTTCGCTCCAAAGGGAGGCCCAGCAGAGCCTCATGTGCTTGAGGATGTCTTCGATACCGCAAATGTTCAGGTAGGTGTCGTAAACCCCGGCGAAGGAGGCATCCTCCAGGTCTTCCGCAGTGGCCGACGAGCGGACGGCCACGAGCTTATCCTCCCCAAGTCGGTAGAGAGCCTGTTGGATCGCATCCGCCACGACTCCGGGCACAGGTTTTTCCATTATCAAGTTTGCTACCGCGGCTGAGGCAGCTTTCTGGTTTTCGCCTGCGGATTTCAATGCATCCTCGATCCGCTCGATGAGGTTGTAGCGTTTTAGGAAGCGCCGATACACGCCGGTGGTGATCAAGAAGCCGTCGGGCACCGGGAGCCCCCGGGCAATTAGCTCGCCAAGGTTCACGGCCTTACCGCCAGCCAGGGGAAAGTCGTCTTTGGAGAGGTCTCTTAGAGGGATGGTCAGAGGAGTGTTATCATATGAAGGATTCGAGGATTCATCCGTACTTCGTAGCAGAGTTACTTCGTGGGACAGGAGGGGTCGTCCGTTCTCCGTAGTAGAACTACTACGAAGGATGAAAGGGTTCGAGTGCTTGTTTCCTGATAATTTAGGCATCGTTATTATTTTCCTGAATTCTTGGCCCCTTGCATTATTAGTGCTACATATTTAATCCACATAGGGGTTCGATTTTCAGCCTTCGCAGTCCGCCTCAGGCGGACGAAGTAGGCCATCGAACCCGAGGGCTCAATAAACCTGTTCCTGACAGGTTCAGGAATTGAGCCCCTACGAAGCCGATAGAAGCTTATCGGCAAGCTCGAGTGCCGAGCTGGCGGCCAGCTCGGTCCCGATACCGTGTCCTCCCGCCTCGGCGCTGCAAAGGTATAGGTTTTTTACCGGTGTTTCGTGGGTCGGTCGTCTCTCGTGGACCTGATCAATGGTCTGGCCCACGCCGATAACATTGCCTTCCTCACCGGCGAAATGCTCGATATCGTCCGGGGAGTGGGCCACCTTCCACAGTATGTGCTCTTCGATGGACGGGAAGACCTCCTTCAGTGCATCCAGGCATATCTTTTCCCACGGTTCCCATTCCTGGTGAGGTGAGGTGCCGATACCGAAAAATATAAGCTGCTTGCCGGGGGGCGCCAGTGCCGGGTCGAAGTTCGTCGGGACACATATCATCCCTCCCGCCCCGGGGGGTGCCTGCCCCTCGAGGATCTGCCGCTCGATCTCTTCCAGTTCTTCCTCGGTGAGATCCGGGGTGTACATGATCATTTTCTGATCGGTTATCATCTCGTCCAGGGCCACTTTGAGTGCGAAAACATGCGCGGCGTAAGTCAGGTTCTGAACCCTCTCTACATATTCTCGCGGAAAATGCTCGGCACCGGCAAGCTCCAACACGGTGGCCTTGATGTCCGCATTCGAGACGACCCGGTCCGCCTCGATCACCTTGCCCCCAACCACGATGCCCTTTGCCCGGCCATCTTCAATTACGATCCTTTCTGTCGGGCAACTCAGTCGCACCGTTCCCCCGTGCTTTTCGATGATTCGCTGGTATGTTAGCGGAATGACCCCGCTCCCGCCTTTGGGGTAGCCGGAATTTCTTGCCTGAAGCAGTTCTCGGAGGCTAAGGACGAACTCCGCCGTGCTGGCGACATCTGGGGTTAAGCAGAGGTATATCCCGCATAACATCGTGAACATCCTCATGATGTTTCGGTCTGAGGTGAAGCCCTCGATCCAGTTTTTGAGGGGCACATACCAGAGCGGGTTCAGCTCATCGGTGGTCATCTGTCCCATTTTGGCGAAGATTTCGGCAAGGCGGGATACGCTTTTTTCCTCCAGCTCACTCGTCATCATCTCACGAGTGAATGGTCGCGTCTGGCCTCCGCGGTGCACTGCTACCCTGGGGTTGCGCGCCAGCACCCACTCAATGGCGTCGGGCTCCCCGGCCCGGCGGCATACCTCGCCCAGCGGCCCTTTGTCGGTAAGGCCGAACAGGTGCACCCCAACATCAATCGTGAAGCCGTCTTTTTGGTAAGAGGCGCACCGGCCGCCGATGATGCTGTTCTTTTCCGAAAGGAACAACTTCTGGCCACCAGCCGCCAGAAGCGCCCCCAGGGCGGTGCCCCCGATACCGCCGCCGACAATGACGGTATCGAACTTTTCGGGCATCAGTTTGTCCCCTGCCGAGGAAGGTCGTGGGCCATTCTAACTACCGCCACATCCGCCATCGTCTTTTGAATATCAATCACTGTTAGCCTCCTGGAATCAACATATCATTCAAGGGAGTTAAAATGAATAGACCCCGCTAAAGTGTATGGCTATGATACTTCCAAAATACAGGATGAGCACCGGCATCGGGAGCCTTACCTATTGAAATTGCGGATAAGTTGAAGATAGAACCGAATAACCTCCGCATAGTTTTCGACGGCGATACGTTCGTTGGTGCCGTGCAGCCGGCCATAATCCTCGGAGACCAGTCGGATGGGGAGAAACCGGTAGATATTTTTACTGACTTCCTCATAATGCCGGGAATCAGTTCCGCCGACAACGAGGAACGGAGCAATAACTACATCGGGAAATACCTGGAGGATTGAGCGTGCCAGGACTCCGTAGCTTGCCGAGTTTACGTCGGAAACCGCGGACGGACTTCTCCCTTTCCCCAAGACCCCGATCCTGACTCGCTCGTCGTTTATCGCTTTCCGCACATGGGCAACGATGCCGTCAATGGTGTCTCCGGGAAGAATCCGGAAGTTGATGACTGCCTTTGCTTTGCGGGGAAGGACATTTTCCTTCGGACTACCCTCAAGCATGGTTGCGGCTATGGTAGTGCGAATTAAGGAGTTTGACGGCGGTGATTGTGCTAATTCACTTTTTATCAACTTGCCAAAGAGCCATGGGTTGGCAAACAGCATCCTCAGGGCAAAGGGCATATGGGGGCCGAGATGCGCGAACATTTGTTTTGTCGCTCCGGTAATTCGGGCCCCGAATTGATTTCTTTCGAGGTGGTGAATGGCGGTACTGAGAATGCCAACCGCGGTGTGCGGTGGCGGCATCGAGGAATGTCCTCCTTGGCCTTCAACAACCAACTCGATACTGACATAGCCCTTTTCGGTTATCCCCACTAAAGCCACGGACTCGGAAAGACCCGGCACCATCCCTTTGGTGATAGCGCCTCCTTCATCGAGCACATATTCCAGTTGGACGCCTCTTGATTCGAGGATATCGGCAATTTTAGCGGCCCCGTTCGGTCCACCAATTTCTTCATCATGCCCGAAGGCCAGATAGATAGTCCGCCGCGGCAGATATCCTTCCGCCAGTAAAAATTCCGCGGCTCCGAGAATGCCCATAAGGCTGGCTTTGTCGTCCAATGAGCCTCTACCCCAGATGTAGCCTTCGGCGATACGACCCGCAAAAGGCGGGTAAGTCCAGTTGTTTTCCGTACCCGGTTCGATGGGCACCACGTCCATATGGGCCATGAGGAGCATGGGCTTCAGTTCCGGGTCGGTTCCCTCCCAGGTGTAAAGAAGACTGTATTCGTTTACGGGTTCCTTTCTTAGTTTGCCGTGAACATTTGGAAACAGCTCTTCGAGCAAGGCATGCAGATCTTTAAACTGTTGATAATCAAACTTAGAAGGGTCCTGATTTGAGATGGTTTTAAATTGTATTGCCTTTGCGAGGTTCTCCACTGCTCGTTCGGTATCTATCGCGACCTTGGGCGCCGGCTTCACCGAAAGCTGTTTAGATTTGAGCCCCGTCGTCCTTATTAAGACCACGAGAACGAGAGAAAATAGCGCCACCGAGATAAACAGGAGTATTCTTTTCATTTAGGGACTCCTTGGTTAATGGTAGAAGCAAAGGGGAGATTTTAGTTTCTGCTCCGCCCGTGCTTAGTGCGTGGAACTTAGATAAATAAATTTTAAAAAGAAAACCGTTCTCAATTTCAATCAAAATGACGCTACTTTTGCCTCCGTTCAATACCGGCCAGCAGGATCCCTGCTGAGATCAAAAGCCTTCGATCAATCGAAGGTTCCGGCTCCACTATGGTCATGCTGTACTTGAGTACAAATGGATTGAAATGTTGCCTGACTTCCGCGATTTTCCTGCCATCTGCTGAGAGGATAACATATGTTTGGGGAATTAGGTTAATGAGCCTGCTCAAAATGGCCCGGGCTACGCTACTTTCAGTTAGTCTTCCAATCTCTTGACCTTCGTTAGCAAGTAAAATCCATTCATCCCTAACCAGGGATTTAAGCCCCTTTCGTCTTATGGCTCCAACCGCCTCGCCGGTAGTTGCATCTTGCACATTATAAGTTGCCCCAATATCAAGAATCTGGGGAGTTTTAATAGTCAAAAGTTCTTCTAACTGACGTTCATCTGAGTAGACTCGAAAATCCTCCCTCAATTTAAATGCTTTCTGCTTTGAATAGAAAAGA
>JAUWWP010000328.1 GCA_030616835.1 Deltaproteobacteria bacterium
ATCCGCACCAGTCACCCATCGGGATTAAGGCACTGTCTGCCTTTAGCTAAGGCATTATGACAGGAGCCCTTGTCCGTTAATCACGGACCCAGAAAATCGTCGGTTCCATACCATGTCCAATTGTATGGGTATCAGTACCTTTGGTTATTAACCAACCCCTTAGGGCTCATGGCATGGGCGGATAGGTCAAGAAATCCCTATTTTCTATCATTAGTTGACATACTGCAAAGTTTTAAGTATACTTAAAACTAATGAAAAAAAGGGAGAGGTTTTAAGTATGAATAAAAGACTGATTAAGCGTAAATTATATCTTGATAAAGTTGAGCCTTTTATTAATAAGGATGTCATAAAGGTTATCGTCGGCCAGAGACGCGTTGGCAAGAGCTACCTTATGCTCCTCATAATGGACGAGCTCGAAAGACAGGGAAAGTTGGGGACGTTATTGAAATATTGAATTTTTGAAGATAAAACGGGCGCTGGCCATATTAGGCAAAATTTAAAATACAAAACATTACGATCCTTAAGAGACAAAATAGTTTTGAATTTGGCTAATTTGAATTTAGAATTTGTTTAGAGTTTAGGTTTAGGATTTCGGATTTGTCAGTTGTCATTTGAATTTACGTGTTTTTGCCTTTTAATTGGGAAAGCTCAACCCGGGGAGCATCTATCCACAGGCTTTCCAGGTCATAGAACTTCCGGATTGGCTCGTAGAAGACGTGAGCGATTATCTCGTTGTAGTCCATCAGGATCCATTTGGCTTCAGCAAATCCCTCTATTCCGAGGGGTAAGATCCGGTTCTTCCCCAGTTTTTCCTCGATGGAACGGGCCACTGCCTGCACCTGCCTCTCCGAACTTCCACTGCAGATCACAAAATAATCAGCCAGGGAGAAAACCTCGCTAACTCGAAGGATCACCAGATCGCAGGCCTTTTTATCCAGAGCTGCCTGGGCACACATTAAGAGGGTTTTCTTCAAGTTTTGGGACACTAGAGGTAAAGCCGCCTCTTTCGAATATATTCCTCAACCCTTTCGGGAAGAAGATACCTAATTGAGCGATTCTCTCTAATATTATTTCTAATCAGGGTAGAGGAGATATTGAGTAAGGTTATCTCGCGAAAATATATAAGAGAATTTGAGCGGTGGACATAGCACCGATTTTTTCTATCATAGGAGAAAAGTTTAGCAACGATTAGAGGAAGTATTTCCTCCAAAGGCTTTTTTTTAAAGCGAGGCCTGGTGGTTACGATAAAGTTGCAGCAAGCGAGTAGCTTCTCGTAGCCTTTCCAAGTTGTTATCTCCTGGAAGGCGTCCATTCCCAGGATAAAGAATAGATTGAGCCCATCTCCATACTTTTTGCGAAAATAATTGATGGTGGTAATGGAGTATGATTTTCCCCGGCGCTGGATCTCTATATCCGAGACGAAAAAGCGGGGATTGTCGGAGGTGGCCAGTTTGGTTAGCTTGAGTCGTTGGGATGCGGGGACGATCTCGCTCGGTTCCTTATGAGGAGGGTTGGCTGAGGGAATGAAGATTATCTGTTCAAGATCAAGCTGTTCCCTAATCTCCTCGGCACAACGAAGGTGCCCGAGATGAATGGGGTTAAAGGTTCCCCCCAGGATACCTAAACGCATAGATACTGCTAACTCTGAGTTCGGGAAATTTCTGCTAACTTTTTGGCAAATAAGAAAATAAGAAATGGATAGGCGGGGCTCTCCAGCCCCGCTAAGCTGCTTCGGGAAACTTTTGCTATAACCGTTTGGTAACTTCTTCCAGTAAAGAGTTAATTCCCTTACCGGTAAGGGCGGAGATAGGAAAGACTAATTTCCCTATTTTTTTAAACTCCTTTTCAACCCAGGAAAGTTTCGCTTGGGCCCCGGGCAGATCAATCTTATTTACCGCGATTACCTGAGACTTCTCCAGCAATTCAGAATCGTAGGAGAGGAGCTCTTTATTAATAACTTCGTAGTCATCAATGGGATTGCGTTGGGTTTGGTCGGAGATATCAATGAGGTGAACAAGGAGGCGCGTGCGCTCGACATGACGAAGGAACTGATGGCCTAAGCCGCTTCCTCTATGGGATCCCGCGATAAGTCCCGGGATATCGGCGATGACGAAGCTTTTATATTCATTGTAGCTCACTACTCCCAAATTGGGACTGAGGGTAGTAAAGGGATAGTCAGAGATCCTAGGACGGGCCGCCGATATTCGGGAGATCAGGGTAGATTTGCCGACATTGGGAAAGCCGATCAGCCCAACATCAGCTAAGAGCTTCAGCTCCAGCTCTAACCATTTCTCTTCGCCCTTCTCTCCCT
Organism: Deltaproteobacteria bacterium; assembly: GCA_030616835.1. Taxonomy (GTDB): domain Bacteria; phylum Desulfobacterota. The sequence goes on from JAUWWP010000328.1 coordinate 2,312, forward strand.
CCTCGGCCTGGCGAGGGGCGCGATTGGTTAAGCTGGCAAAACGAGCATTTCCCCGGCCTCTCCGCCCCCCCCGGGCCACCATTAGCCTTTGTTGGTTAAAGGTCATGTATCCCAGCTCATAAACACCCGGGGAGAGCTTGAACCCGGTTCCCCGGGGAACAGGGATAAGGAGCTCATCACCTTTCCTGCCATGCTGATCTTTTCCCCTTCCATGCCTGCCCCGGTTAGCCCGGTAATGCTGCTGATAATGAAGGTCAATCAAGGTGTAGACCCCTTCATCCGCTACCAATATAACATCTCCCCCCTTTCCACCATCTCCCCCATCAGGTCCTCCCCGGGGAACATATTTCTCTCGTCGGAAACTTACGCAGCCTCGTCCTCCATCTCCGGCTTTAACAAAGATCCTTACTTCATCAACAAATTTCATTACTTAGGCATAAACGCTGACCCGCTTTCGATCCTTTCCCAGCCGTTCATATTTGACCAGGCCATCGATCTTGGCAAAAAGGGTATAGTCCCGGCCCAATCCAACATTTAGGCCTGGATGAATTTTGGTGCCCAGTTGGCGAACCAGGATGCTTCCCGCCCTCACCTTAACCCCACCGAAAGCCTTTACTCCCCGCCTCTGTCCGCCGCTGTCCCTTCCGTTTCGGGAGCTGCCTTGACCTTTCTTATGAGCCATAATCCCTCCATCGAGTAGGCATTTTCAACAAACTCCTCTCGATTGCTTAAAGCCACTAAATCCCCCCTCCCCCCCCGATGGCCATCGGGGGGGTTAGGGGGGATTTTTACAGTTTAATCTCCTTTATTCTTATCTCGGTATATTGCTGACGATGCCCGGTTTTCCGATGATAATTCTTTCTCCTTTTTTGCTTAAAAACTATAATCTTTTTTGCCTTTCCCTGACGAACAATTTCCCCAATAACACTGGCCTGCGGCAGAAGTGGGGTACCAATCTTGACTTTTTCCCTATCGCTGACCATCAGGACTTCATTAAAGTCAACCTGTTCACCTATCTCCCCTCTGATCTTCTCTACCCGAAACACTTCTCCCTCACTTATCCGATACTGCTTTCCTCCAGTTTTAACTACCGCATACATTCCTTTTTACTCCTTTAATATCTTTATGTCATTATCAATTATATTTTGAGTAATGTCAAGAAAATTGATTGGAGGAATCAGAGGAAGGAGATGGACTATTGCTTCGACCGGGCCTTCGAGTTCTCCTTTGACAAGCTCCCTTCGATAGACTCAGGGCAGGCAGGACAAAGATTTGACAATAAGGAGAAGTTTAGTCTATTATAAATTAAGATTATGTAGTTTATTACTTGCTTTAAACCCCGTTAGAAGCTCACCCCGTAAGAGACCGATGGTCTTACGGGGCTCACACGGGGCTTTCTAACGGGGTAAAGGGAATTAATGAA
>JAUWWP010000272.1 GCA_030616835.1 Deltaproteobacteria bacterium
TGAACCACGAATTTCACGAATTACACGAAGAAATTTTCCCTTTGGGGATTTGAACCACGAATTTCACGAATTACACGAAGTAATTTTCTCTTTTGGGATTTGTCCGCCAATGGCGAATTGCAAAATGAAAAGTGTAAAGTACAAAAGCCTACTTCGCCGTAGTGGCTACGAATGAATAAATTCTAAGCAGCAAGCACCAATAAGGTAAATCCTAAGCACTAAATCCTAAATTCTAAATAATATTAAATGACCAAAATTCAAAATACAAAACATTACAATCTCCAAGAAACAGAATAGTTTTGAATTTGTTTAGGATTTAGGATTTGGGATTTAGAATTTATCAGGATATTGATGTATGAAATATTATCCGCAGATTTAAGACGCTTTAGATAAAATCAGTAGAGGAAGGAGTTATGATCGTGTGGGAGAGATTAAGGCTTTATCTTAAGACTCAATCAACCGGGATCGGAAGGTATTGGGTTGAGGAGTTGATGTTTTTTCTTTTAGGATGGATACCTACGATTATTGGCATATTTGCCCGGGCACTCATTTACCGATTGGTAATTCGGGGAGAGGGATTTTTCGCAATTGAAAAGGGGGTAATGATCAAGCAGGCCAGGAACCTCTGGCTGGGAAAAAATGTTTTTATCGACACTCAAGCTTATCTTCATGCCTGTCCCCAGGGGATCAGGATCGGGGAGGGCACCCGGATAATGCACCGTGCTCAATTGAATGTATATAACTTTCGGGATCTAAAGCGATCAGAGATAGTTATCGGCAAGAACTGTGTGGTTGGTTCCTTCTGCCTGATTATGGGTCAGGGAGGCACAAGAATCGGGGATGATGTGATCATTGCCCCCCCGGGTATCCATTTTTCCAATGAATCATAATTATAAGGATACCGATAAGCTAATTCGGGAGCAGGGGATAACCTGCCGGGGAGTGGAGATCGGGGATAATGTATGGATCGGTGCCGGGGCCACAATCCTGGATGGGGTCAAGATTGGCAAGGGAAGTGTAATCGGAGCCGGGGCAGTAGTGAGCCGGGATATCCCGGAGTGCTCCCTGGCCCTGGGCTGCCCGGCCCGGGTGGTTAGAAGCTGGAGTAGTGATAATGTCAAATAACAAAGCTCAAAGTTCAAATGAAATCCAAAGTCCAAAGCCTACTTCGCCGTAGTAGGCTACGAAGGCTGAATGACAAATACTGGTGAACCAGTGCACCTGTTAAATTTGACATTTAGTCATTTGACATTTGGATTTTGATATTTGGGTTTTTCCAACAATAATTCGGTATGAATCAGAATAAAGGTTTTATTAACCCCGTTAGAAGCTTACGCAGGACTTTAGACCTCGTGTTCACTAAAGAATCTGAAAACTGTCCATCCCCGTGGCAAGCTACGGTGCTTTCTAACGGGGTAAAGGGCTTTAAGAAGAATTGGCTACTGCTTATTCCCGCGGTTGTGGGCAGTCTCCTTTCCCTGAGATATATCCTGATGGTTCATGGATTACCTCTCGATGATGCCTACATCTACCAGAGGTATGTAGTTAATCTGGCCGCCGGCAAGGGGTTCTGCTTTAACCCGGGAGAGGTTAGCTTCGGCTTCACCAGCCTTCTCTGGCTCCTGATTCTTACCGGAGGACGCCTGATCTTTCCCTCCATTGATTATGTCCATCTTGCTCAGGGATTGGGCCTGCTCTCGGGGTTTCTTTGTCTGTACTTTGCCCAGAGGATTGTCCTTATCCAGAGCAGGAGCAGGTGGCTGGCATGCCTGATCGGCCTTTATTTAGCAAGCAGCCCCCTTTTCTATCTAAATTCCGTAAGCGGGCTGGAAACGGCTTGCTTTACCCTGGCCGCACTTCTGTTTTATTATTTTTTACTCCTCAGGGGCCATGAGCGGCCGTATCTGGCTGGATTTCTTTGCGGGCTGGCCTTCTTAGCCAGGCCCGAGGGGTTGGTAGTGTTTGTTGCAGTGGTGATCCTTTACCCTCTTTATCTTCTCCGGGAAGCGGTTAGGAAGGAGAGCTCGTTTGATCTCAGGTTGGGAAAGGGGCTTTTGGGATTCCTGAGTGGGTATGCCCTGATAGTTGGGCCCTATCTTATTTACCTCTGGTTTCATACCGGCCGGTTCCTGCCGGGCACCTATCTCGGCAAAATCCTGAGCAATAATCCCCAGATCTTGCTGTGGGGTTTCGGGCGAAGGTTTTTCATCGGGATCTGGAGCTTTTTCCTGGGCTATTTTAACCTGGTTTCCTTCAATCAGATTGGCAATTTTCTATTATTGCTCCTCTGTGCGTTCAGCCTGGTGACGCTGTTGTATCTTTTCCTGCTGCGGGAGGTATCGGAAAAGAGCTTTTTAGCCAGGCTCTCGGCAGCCTCTTTTTTACTTCTTCCCTTTGCCTATGGCTTTAAGTTTGCCATTCATCCCTTTTTTGGAGGATATTATCACCGCTACCTGCTGCCGGTGCTAATAATCTTTATAATTGAGGGAGCAATCGGTCTGGGATGGCTGATTAAATTGGCCGAAGCCTACTTCGCCCCGATGTCCATCGGGGCTGCGAAGGCTAAAAGGGGGGTAAGGGTATTGGCCACAATCGGCCTGGGAGGGCTGGTCTTTTATAATTTTGCCCTGATGAAGGGGAGATTCCCTTATGATGACGATATCTACCAGAGGGTAGTCTATCGGAATACCGACCTCAGGTATAAAGCAGCAATCTGGATCAAGGAGAATACCCCCCTTCAGTCCCGGGTGATGGTGGGAAAGACCGGATTGGGGGTAATTGGGAGCTACAGTGATCGCTATATCCTTGATGAAGGGGCATTGATAAATCCTGATATATACCCTTATTACCGGGCGGTCCTTAAGGGAGAGGATAAATGGGCGAAGATAGTAGAGTATATGACTGATCGGAAGGTAGATTACTATGTGACCGTTCCCGCCCCCGGGGAATATTCCTGTTTGCAACCTCTTACACTTATTAAGGATCCGGATCATCTACCCTGGCAGTTCGACAAGATTGCAATCTACCGGTTTATCTCCCCGCCCTCCCCTTGAAATTGCAAAATGCAAAATGCAAAATGCAAATGATTGAATCGGGATATGGTCATGGATTGGATAACCGGTCCGCCTAAGGCGGATTGTAGGGGTGAACCTCAGTGTCCACCTTTATTCGGGCCGACAGGGACGTCGGCCCCTACATTCATTCTGGAAAGCCCTGGCTACAAGAGTAAAAGGTTTGACAAAAACAAGAATTAATGATACAAAAAATAATATGGGTGAAACAGTAGTAAATCTTAAAGTCTCAACTCTCAAAGACCTAAATTGGCAAAAGGTTGAAGTTCTTGCTGATATGGGTGCAACCTACACAACAGTTCCCGGTAAAGTTCTCCAGCAACTTGGCGTAGAACAGGCTGAAAAGATTCACATTAAATTCGCTAACGGTGAGGTTGAAGAAAGATACATTGGGAATGTTCTTATTGAATTGGAAGGTAGAATCAGAGCAAATCCAGTAATTTTTGGGGAAAAGAATGATGCACTTGTTCTTGGCTTAATTACTCTGGAGTCCTGTGGGTTAACCGTGGATACGATAAATAGAAAATTAGTCCCTTTACCTGAAATACATCATTATTAGATAACTCCTACTCCCAATTCCCTCATTTCCCCCAATTCGTTTTATGTACCTTATGCTAAAAATAATCCCAAATAATGCATTAATGTAGGGGGTCAATTCCCGAACCTGTCAGGACAAGGTTCATTGGACGAAAAGTTCAATAGTTCCCTCTCCCCACAGGGGAGAGGGAAAGGGTGAGGGGGAAACAGATAAAATTTTCACCCCCTCTCCTTCGACGGAGTTTATCCCGAGCGAGGCCGAGGGGCTCAGGACAGGCAAGGGGGAGGAGATTGTTTTGGATGCCCCGCCCTGTGGGCGGAGCAATTCACTAAACTTCTTTAAAAATAAGGGAGTGATGATGAAGAGAAATACGGTGATCGTCTTTCTTTTCTGGCTTTTTCTTGGTGTTCTTGGCTTTGCTTCAGAGGAGGAACAGTCCCTTATTCGGTCAGGTGAAGAGTGCGAGGCCCGGAGTGACGAGAGCGGGATGTTGGAGATGGCCCTTGATTATTACCAAAAGGCCGCCCAGATCAATCCGCAATCCGAGAAAGCGTGGGAGAAGATATCAAGTGTATACTGGTGCATTGGAGACCAGTTACCTATGAAAAAGCAGAAGAAGGAGAAGTTAGCGTACTACGAACTGGGGATGGAGGCTGGTAAAAAGGCCCTAACAATCAACCCTGACAGCGTCGGAGGAACATATTGGTATGCGGTAAACTTTGCGGCCACGGGCGAGGTCAAGGGGATAATACAGAGCCTGTGGATGCTTCCCA
>JAUWWP010000546.1 GCA_030616835.1 Deltaproteobacteria bacterium
CCAGAGCCAGCCCCCCCATATAGGCGGTAAGTATAGTGCTCACCGCAAAGGTGGTGGAGCCAAAGACGAGGATGAGCATCCTGGTCCAGACCACCTCATAGATCAACCCGCTCATCCCGGAAAGAAAGAAGCAGCCCAGGACAACCCCGACAATCAATCTTCCTGCCCCTCTTCTATTTTTTCCTTCCTCACCCATCATTCTTCTAACACCCTACATAGTTTCCTCCCCCTTTTCAACCACGAATTTCACGAATTACTCGAATTACACTAAATTAAAAAGAATATTTAACCACAAATTACTCGAATTATACTAAATTAAAAAGAATAGCAAATTAAATTTTAGAAAAAATTCGTGAAATTCGTGGTTACCTTCGTGTAATTCGTGTAATTCGTGGTTACAACTTTCTCCGGATCGAATACCCTCTTTCCCCCATCGAGGAGGAGACGATCATCTCCCCCAGCAGCCCGGTAGAGATGAACTGAACCCCGATGATCAGCAGCAGGATCCCCAGAAAGAGCAGAGGATAGCGCCCCCGGATATTTCCGAAGGAGAAGCGCAGATAGGCAATATAGAGATTTATCCCCAGGCCTCCCAGGGAAAGGAGCAGCCCTACACTCCCGAAAAGATGAGAAGGGCGGCGGGCAAAGCGGGTAAGAAACAGGACAGTAAGCAGGTCCAGAAGCCCCCGGTAAAGCCTCTCCCTCCCGTATTTCGACCTCCCGTATCGGCGGGGGCGATGCTCCACCTTCAACTCCCCGATCCTGAACCCCCTTCCCTTAGCCAGAGCAGGGATGTAGCGGTGAAGCTCACCGTAAATCTCGATCTCCTCAATGACTTCCCGGCGGTAGCACTTGAAGCCGCAGTTGAAATCATGGAGCCTTAACCCGGTCACCAGCGAGGTAACTTGATTGAAGACCCAGGAGGCTGCCCGGCGGGTAAATGGGTCCTGCCTCCTCAGCTTCCATCCTGAAATCAGGTCATATCCCTGCTCCATTTTCTTCAGAAAGGCGGGGATCTCTCCGGGATCGTCCTGAAGATCGGCATCCAGGGTGAAAATAAGCTCCCCCTTTGCCTCCCGGAAGCCTGCCGTCAGGGCAGCCGCCTTCCCATAGTTCTTCCGAAACTGGATTGCTTTCACCGCCGGGTCCCGGCGATTAAGCCCCTCGAGAACCGAAAAAGAGCCGTCATCACTGCCATCATCCACAAAGATTATCTCATAAGGGCCCTGATCCTTCAGTCCGCCTAAGGCGGACTTTAGCCCCTGATACAGTGCCTCCAGGCTTTCTCTCTCATTAAAAAGAGGAACCACCACGGAAAGCCTTATGCCTGCATGTTTATCCGTGTCCGCATGCAGATTAGCATTTTCCTCACTGGTTGACATTGCCCTAACCCTTCCCAGGCATTGCAAACTGCAAATTGCAAACTGCAAATTGCAAAATTATTTCCTATTCTTTGCGGTAATAATGGACTTAGCAACAATATTGCACAATTCATTTACTTCCGGTAAAAGCCACTTCAACTTTGTCATAGGAGTAAGAGCCAACTTCTCGACCAGGCGTAGCCAGTAACGCGATTCCCTTAGCTCTTTCAATACAACTTGCATCTTATGGATGAAATCAGCACGGCTCTCAGCACCACATGCCTCCTCGTAATTTGCTCCGGCTGATGTTGCTGAACGCATTAATTGCCCACCAATATGACGACCTACAAATGTCTTGCTA
>JAUWWP010000144.1 GCA_030616835.1 Deltaproteobacteria bacterium
CGAGGACTATACCTCCCGGGGACGGATCATCACCCCGCTAAAGGATCGTTACTACTCCCAGATAAAAACCCACTATCCCCAGGTCAGGGATGTCGAAATCAAAATAATGGAGCAGGAGCGGTGCAAAGTCAGCCCGGAGGGATATGCGGTCAAAGTACCCCAGTTTATGAAGGAAATAATCGCTGAAATCACCCTGATGGCTCGAAGGAGCTCCCAGATAAATCAGCGCTCCGGAGTGAGTGTCCGGATGTCCATCAGCAATTACGAGTGCCTGCTGAGCAGTGCAGAGAAGCGGGCCATCCTGCTGGGGGAGGAAGAGGTTGTCCCCCGGATCAGCGATCTTTCCTCCATCTTCGCCTCCTCTACTGGCAAGATCGAGCTGGAGTATGCCGGGGAGGATAAGGGGGAGACTGAGATAATTGATAAGCTAATAAAGAGAGGAGTGCGAGAGATCTTCAATAAATATTTCACTCTGGAATCCCTCCAGGATGTGGTGGATGTCTTCAACCGGGGGGGACGGATGGAGGTTTCGGAGGCAATGCCCTCCCGGGAGTATCTGGATATCTTCCGGGAGATCAAAGGTCTGAAGGCCCGGGTGAGGGAGCTGGGAATAACAGTTAGTCCGGCGATGCTGGCCTCAGCCATTGAGTTTATCCTTGAAGGTTTGCATCTTCACAATTTGCTGAACAAGACCGAGGCGGGCGGTAAAGTAATCTACCGGAAATGAAAAGATATTGTTATTCAAAATGGGATGGAACCCAGACCTGGGAGAGTCTGGATGCGGAGGAGCTCTTCGATGAGCTGATGAAGAGGCTTATCCAGTACGGGGATATCTCCTGGGCCTTAGAACAGTTGATGCAGGAGGGGATGACCTTCAGTTTCAGAGGTTTCTCGATAAAGGGGCTGAATCAATTAATGGATGAACTGCGCCGAGCCCGGCAAGGATGGTTTGATACCTATAATCTGAATTCTGCCTTCGATGAAATAAGGGGGAGGCTGGAGCAGATCGTTATGCAAGAGCTGGAGAGCGTATCCCGGTATTTCTCCCGAAAATATACTCAATTCAGAGAAGAGTTAAAGGATCTGAAAAGGCAGTGTTTGGATAAAGGTGGCAGTTACGCCGAGCAGATAAGGCAAAGGGAGGAAAGGCTGAAGGAGCTATTTAAAGAGGAAACCGAGAGGCGCTCTACCCTCAAGGAACTCCCCCGGAGGTTGAGCGCCGCTATTGAAAGGCTTAAAAGTTATGATTTCCTTGACCAGGAAGCAGCGAGAAAGTTTCAGGAGCTCCTTAAACAGTTAGAATCCCTTAAGGCTCTGGAAAGGTTCAAGGATAAGTACGGTCATAGATTCCGGGGCGCGGAGCCCCTTTCATTCGATGAGGCAATAGAGCTGATGAGGGAAATGGAAAGGCTTGATCAACTTGAGTCGGCCCTGGAGCGTGGTGATCTTGACCAGGTAAATATGGAGGATTTGAAGAGGTTCCTGGGGATCGATAGCTTCCTTAGCCTCCAGGCAATGCAGCAGTTCTCTCGGATCCTTGAGGAGGCCGGTTATCTGGAGAATCGGGGGGGAGTGATTCAACTGAGCCCTCAGGGGATCAGAAAGATCGGGCAGAGAGCGCTCCGGGATATCTATACCACAATGAAGCGGGACCAGTCTGGCCGGCATCAGGCAAGGCTGACCGGGGCCGCCGAGCCGAAGCTCGATGACACCAAGATCTATGAATATGGGGATCCTTTTCACCTCGATCTGGACAAGACATTTAAGAATGCCCTGGCAAGAGGGGCAGTAGGTATTCCCTTGAAGATAATGCTTAAGGATTTTGAGGTGCACCGCACGGAGCTCAGCTCCCGCTCCTCCACTGCCTTGCTTCTGGATATGAGCTGGTCAATGGCCTGGAATAATAAATTTCCCGCGGCCAAGAGGGTAACCCTGGCTCTGGATCATCTGATCAGAACCCAATACCCCAAGGATAACTTATATATCATCGGCTTCTTTACCGTGGCCGTGGAGTTGAAGCCCCGGGATCTACCTACCATCGACCTCAATCTTGGTGATCCCTTCACCAATATCCAGGATGGACTGCGGCTGGCCGAGAGGCTGCTCTCCCGGGATCGGAGCGAAAACCAGCAGATTATTATCATAACCGATGGCCAGCCTACTGCTTACTTCCTTAATGAGCTTCTTCAGGTAGAATGGCCAATCGCTGGCATCAGCCCTAATGCCTTCCGGGAAACACTGAAAGAGGTTAACCGGATAACCAAGAAGGGGATAAAGATCAATACCTTTATGTTGGATGAAGACCCTGCCCTGGTGGGTTTTGTGGAGAAGCTAACCAAGATTAATCGAGGTAGAGCCTTTTACACCAGCCCTAATCAACTGGGAAAGTATCTACTGGTTGATTATATCGAGAGGAAAAAGAAAAGGATAACTTAGGTATGTCGGAGACTCGTAAAGGGATAGGCTTTTTTCTGGTAGGTTTCACCGTCCTTTTGTTACTCCAGGGTAGCTCATCATCTGGAGAAAAGGTGCCGCAATTCGAACCGATGCCGGCCTTTAAGGGTTCAGGCAATCCCGGCAGCTGGTTTTCTGAATCTGAGCCCAGGGGGAGCAGGGGAGAAGATCGGCAAGCACCGGTCTCAGGTCTTATCGTTATCGATCCAGGACATGGAGGGAAGGAACGGGGAGCAATGGGGCCAACCAGGATTAAGGAAAAGGACATCTGCTTGGCAATAGCTAAAAAATTGAAGAAGCTTATTGATAAGGCAGGCTTAAGAGCGGTCCTGACCCGGAGGGGAGACTATTCCGTTACGCTGGAAGAGCGGACCGCCGTCGCTAATAACCATCAGGCCGATCTGTTTATCAGCATCCATGTCAATGCCTCTCCTCGCCCCTCTACCAGAGGTATCGAGACCTATTTTCTGAGCCTGGAGGCATCAGACGATGAGGCCAGGATGGTGGCGGCGCTGGAGAATAAGGCTTTTGGTTTTGAGGGAAAAGGGGTAGAGGAGCTGGGAGACCTGGAGTTCATCCTCTGGGATATGACTCAGACCGAGTATTTAGAGGAAAGCAGCCGATTAGCTGAGCTAATTCAGGTTTATTTAGTTCAATTCCTTAACAGTGAGGATCGGGGGGTTAAACAGGCCCCGTTCTATGTGCTGATGGGGGTAGCCATGCCCGCGGTGCTGGTGGAAATAGGGTTTGTTTCCAACCCGCTCGAGAGTGAGAGGCTAAGTAGCAATTATATTCAGGAGAAAATCGCCCGGGCCCTATTAAAAAGCATCCTGAGCTTTGAGAGGCTGTTGAAGGCAAAGATGGGGTCAGAGTACGGGAAGAGGTAAACAGTTAAGAATGAAGGAGGTCGTGCTTGCTACCAGGAATGATAATAAAATAAAGGAAATCGTAAGCTTACTCCAGGATATAAACATAAGGTTCCTTTCTCTCAAAGACTTTCCTTCTTTACCTCCAATCTCTGAAGCCGCTACGAGCTTTGCCGAAAACGCCCTGCACAAGGCAAGCATAGTTTCACAATTTACCGGAAAACTTGCTCTCGCCGATGACTCCGGTTTAGAAGTTAACTTCCTTCAGGGAAGACCGGGAACCCTTTCGGCCCGCTACGCCGGGGAGGGAGCCAGTGATGAGGAGAATAGCCGGAAGCTATTAGAGGAGCTTAAAGAAGTCCCTTTGGCTTTGCGGGGGGCAACCTTTAAGTGCACGTTGGCTCTGGTTTCACCCTCGCAAAAAAAGGAGGTTGTTGAAGGTAAGTGCCGGGGGATTATTGCCTTAGAGCCGCGGGGAAAGGGTGGTTTTGGTTATGATCCTCTTTTCTACCTTTCCCAATTTAATAAGACCTTTGCTGAATTGCCCCTGGAGGTAAAGAACCAGGTCAGTCATCGGGCTAAGGCCGCAGCCAAGCTGCGGAAGATACTCTCCGAATACCTCTAGAATTGGCATTAGATTGTAGATTATGGATTGTAGATTCTGAAATCTAAAATCTGAAATCTAATTTAGTGAAGGAGTTATTGCCTTAATTGCATTATCGTGTTAATATACTTAGTTAGATTTAATCGGGGCGTAGCGCAGTCTGGTAGCGCATCTGCTTTGGGAGCAGGAGGTCGGCCGTTCAAATCGGCTCGCCCCGATTGCCTGCGCCTGTAGCTCAAGAGGATAGAGCAACAGCCTTCTAAGCTGTAGGTTGGGCGTTCGAGTCGCCCCAGGCGTGCCAATTAGAAAATAAAAAGATAAATGTCAAATGCCAAAGCTCAAAGTTCAAATAAAACCCAAAGTTCAAATGACAAATAAATAAAAAGTCTTTTGACATTTAGTCATTTGACATTCATTTGTCATTTGGATTTTGATATTTGGATTTTCTTGGGTATTTGTCATTCATTTGTTATTTGGGTTTTGTCATTTGAGTTTTAAGGAATATAATATTCGGATTCTTCACCCATAATAATCCTGGAAGAGTAAGCTATCTGCTTTAGCGAAGAGCAGTATATGGTGGGTGTAGCTCAGTTGGTTAGAGCGCTGGGTTGTGGCCCCAGAGGTCGAGGGTTCAAATCCCTTCACTCACCCTTTAAATTGACCTGATTTAGTCTACTTTACCCCAGATTTACCCCAAAAACACCCCAATTGAAGCCAAACCTGAAACCAGAACAGGGAAAATAATAATCATATTTTATGGGTTAGAAAGTAACCCCGAGCCCGCCAGGGCGGGATAATATTATCGGCGGTAAAAAATGCGGTAAAAAATTGAAAAAACCGATGAAATAGAATAAGATAAAGCAAGCTGAAAATATCCTATTTTGGCAGCGGTAATAAAATATAAAGAGCGCAATAATTAAACAACATTCAGTAAATCTTTGTAATTATTTAAGAAATTAACAACAAGTCAATATTTCAATAACGTCCCCCTTTTTACCTTTTTACGGTTCAGTGAGGGGCATTAAGCAATCGAAAGGAGGTTGTTGAGGATGCCTACTCGACTAATTGGGGAGAAGGTGATTGGAAAGCCGTGTGCTCGAAAAGGGCATGCACGGTTTGATGAGGGGATGCTGGAAATAGGGTATGGTCGAGATGGTGTGACACTCCCAGAGGAAACGGGGAGAAACAGGGAAAACAGACTTCGACCTGTAGCCACTACGCCAGCGTTCTACTCTCCCCAATTCCCTGTTGAGACTCTTTAAGAGAGAGGTAACTTGAAATGAGTAAACTAAAATTTTTAGGACGCCTATTCGGCATCATCCTGATGGTCGGCACTTTTCAAATAATGTTAATGACGATTTTATATTATCACATTATAAACGCCGTCATCGATGAATTTAAATACATGATGATCTATCCCTTACCGATGGCCTACACCGTTATCGGGGCTTTTCTTGCGATCGTCTATTATTTTTCACGTCCCATCCTTCTTTTTATTGAAGCCGACGAAAAAGGCGAAGAATTTGAGGCGGGCCAAATTTTCAATGTCCAGGATCGGCTAATGAACCTACCACTATTCATCGCCGCTTGGTCTTTCCCGGCTTTCAGCGTAGGCGGTGTACTGGCGGCGCTAATAATTAATTATAAAATGGGTTGGTCCTTGGACACGTGGCACTACGGGCTCTTCGGAGGAATTTTCGCGGGGCTACTTGCAATCCCCATGTCCATTTACGCATGCAATTGGGCGGCCAGTCCGGTGCTCCAACAGACGATGGCCCATGTCCCGTCGCTTGACGTTACTAGGAGCGCCGGGTTGAGATTCTCGCTGAAAAACAAGTTCATCGTGAACATACTTGCGCTGGTATTGGCCGTTTCAGGTTATTGCGTGGTTTTAGGATATTCCCAGACAGACTCCGTGTTAAAGAACATGGAAAAGATGGAGAAGCTTTTGGATCCAAGCGATGCCGCGGACCTTGTGGATGAGATAGAAGGCGCGGCGGACCCACGGATCAGGTCCTCTCGTTACTACCAAGTGCGGATGGGGAACCTGAAATTCTTTTTTATTATTCTCATGCTTTTTGGATTGGTGCTGGCTCTGCTCATTGGTGTGGCCGTAACAGGTGAAATCACAAGGCCTCTCGGCGTCCTTCAGACTACGGCAAAGCAAGTAAAAGACGGGCATTATGAGGAACCGGTCCGCATTGTCAGCAACGATGAGTTCGCCGAACTGGGAGGGAGCTTCAACCAGATGAGGGAAACCATCATTGGGCAGATGAAGACCGCGGAATCAATATTGAACACCCTCCGCAACGGGATTATCCGTATGGACGAGACGGTCAACCTCGTGCTCTCGGTGAGTGCTGAACAATCGAGCGGGGCCACCAGGCAGGCCTCTGCGGTCCAGGAGACCTCCAGCACCGTTGAGGAGATGGCGGTCACTGCCAGGCAGATCACGGAACAGGCTAAGATGGTGGATGACGTAGCCTCCAAGACCCTTAACGCATGTCACGACGGTCAGGGCAAGCTCGACCAGGCGCAGGCCGACTTCCAGGGGATTGCGGAACAGGTTGATGCCATTAGAACCGCTATGGCTATGCTCGAGGACCGCTTCAGGGAGACCTACAGGATCGTCGAGTTGATTGAGAAAATCGCGGAACAGACCGAGCTCCTGGCTCTGAACGCTACACTGGAGGCTGCCGGAGCGGGCGCCGAGGGGCGCCGGTTCTCGGTGGTTGCCGAGGCCACCCGAACATTGGCGGTCCGGGCGGCGGAGTCCACTAAGGAGATTCGGGCCCTGGTTGAGACCATCCAGGAAGCAACCCTGAAGAGCACCCGGATCGCGGAGGGTGGCCGGGAGAAAGTAGTGGCCGGGGGCAGCGCCATCGAGGGAGTGGTTGACG